>JAEZGP010000626.1 GCA_023437285.1 Actinomycetes bacterium
GGCCTCCTGCCCGTCGAAGCACCGCCACGGCGGGCTGCCCGGCTTGCGGGCGGCGGCCGCGTCCTCGTCCGGTCCGTCCAGTGGCAGGAGGGTGGCCAGCCGGTAGTCGACCAGGAGCAGCCGGACGTCGGTCGCGGCGCCCTGGGCAGACAATTCACCGGCCAGCGCCTCAACGAGACCGGCGGCCGGGGCCGCGGCCAGGGCGGCCCGCAGCCGCTCGATGTCAAGCATGGCGTTCATCCTCCTCCCGCGTACGGATGGTCCTGGTGACCGAACTGCGGGTAGCGTCAATCAGCATGGCGTCCCCCAGCACACCAGATGGATCCGTTATCGACATGGCACACGCCGTGGACGTCGAGGCGCGGGCGCTCATGGCGATCTTCGAGGCGGCCCGGGAACAGGCCCAGACGCACCTGTCCGCCTCGCAGTTGCAGGCGTTGATCGTGGTGTCCCAGGACGAGGGTCTCAACATGCGCGCGCTCGCGAGCGGGCTGGGGGTGATCCTGTCTTCGGCGAGCCGGCTGTGCGACCGCCTGGTCGCGGCCGGCATGCTCGACCGCGATCCCAGCCCGCTGGACCGGCGGGAGGTGTCGCTGCGCCTGACGTCGGCCGGGCACGACCTGCTCCAACGGCTGCGCGACGAGCGCCGGGTGCGCATCGAGGCGGTGCTCGCGGTGATGGCCCCGGCCGCGCGCGGTGCCCTGCTGCGCGGGTTGCGCGAGTTCAGCCGTGCGGCCACCCGTCGGGAGATCATGAAGCTGCCCGCCTGACCTGTTCGACAAAGTTGCGTCGGCGCAACTATAGGCCCGGACGGCACGCGGCGGCGCCCGCGTCGGCCATCGACCGACACGGGCGCCGCATCTCGCGTCTACGCGGTGGCCGCGCAGCTCAGGGTGGGTACGGAGTTGGTGCCGTTCCAGGTGGCGTTGAAGCCGAACTGGGTGCTCGTGCCGGCGGCGAGCCGGCCGTTGTAGTCGACGTTCGTGGCGGTGACGCCCGATCCGCTCGACGTGACGTTGGCGCCCCAGGCGTTGGTGACTGCCTGCCCGTTCGCGTACGTCCAGGTCACCCGCCACCCGCTGATAGCGGCGGCGCCGGCGGTGACGGTGACGTTGCCGACGAACCCGCCGCCCCACTGCGAGGCGACCGTGTACGCGGCGGTGCAGCCGGCGGAACCGCCGCCCGTGGTGACCGGTGCCCGGGTCGTGACCGGCGGCCGGGTCGTGAGCGGTGCGCGCGTGGTCGGCGCGGCGCTGGTGACCGGGGCCCGCGTGGTCGGCGCGGCGCTGGTCGGCGTGGTACCGCCGAACTGCACGTCGCTGCAGAAGTAGTACGACTGGTCGGAGTGGCTGGCCTGCCAGATCGTGTAGACGATGTGCCGGCCGGTGCGTCCCGAGGCGGTCACCGGGACGCGGATCGACACCCCGCCGGCGGACTCCGGCGTCCACTGGGCGGCCGGGGTGTTGCCGATCGTGCTGAGCAGTTCGAGGTTGCCCCAGCCCAGCGGCTGGGTCAGCGGGTTGAAGCCCTGTCTGGTGACGTAGACGCGGATGTAGTCCGCGCCGTGCATCGCCTGGTCCCAGAGCTTGACGGAGAAGCTGTTGGACACCGTGGCGGCCTTCCAGTCGCCGACGGCGTCCATCGAGTTGTACCGGCCGTCGCCGGTACGCCCGCCGCTGCACAGCTGGCCGTCGGGGATGGCGGCCTGGTGGTTGCCGGCGACGCCCTCGCGGAAGAGGCCGTTCCAGTTCCACATGGCGGTCGTGTTGTACTGCCAGGCCTGGTAGCACATCGGGTCGAGGGTGGCCATGTTCGGGTTCTGGAAGTCGGCGCCCCAGCGGGCCCAACAGCCGTAGTTGCGCGAGGCGGGGTCCACGATCGAGCCGTGGGCCGACGCGGGACTCGCGGGGGAGAACGTGACCAGCAGCAGCGCGGCGGCCGCGACGGCGAGCACGCGGCGCACCAGTCGGGAGGGACGGGGGGTGGGGGACATCGAGCCTCCTGGGGAAGGTCGAGGGGTGCGGTGGACGTGGCGGGGCAGGGACCTCCCTGCCCATGTGCCAGCCGCGTGGCTCCTCCACGGCTCTGCGCGCAGACTCACACGCCGCATTTACTTAAGTCAATAGACCCGACAAACTGGCCGGCGTCCGCCCAGGCGGCCGCGCGGCGAGGGGTGAATCTTCCAGCGAACGCGACAATCGAATAGTGTGTTATCGGTAATATCGCCCAATGACGACTCCCGAGCGACCGCCGCGCCAGGAGAGCTTTCTCGCCCGGCACAAGGTGCTGATCATCGTCGGCCTGGTGATCCTGCTGATCGTGCTGTGCTGGCTGCTCTGCGCGCAGGGCAGCGGCGACAAGTCCTAAAGCGGGTAGCCCTTCGCCACGAGCACCAGCTCGCTGTCGTGCGACCCGGCCACACCCACGCCGGGCGGGCGGGGCGTGAAGCCGGGCAGCCCGTCGAGCCCGTCACTGCCGTCCATGACGCGCAGCCGCACCGGCCCGGTCGTGTCGAGCACGAGCGTGACCCGCAGGCCCTCGGCGGGCGGGGCGTGAAACAGCACGCCGAACCCGCCGCCCAGCGCGCTGGCCGCCACGTCGCGGCCCGCCACCGTCGCCGACAGCACCGTGGCGTCCTCGACTTCCAGATAGACCAGGCGTACCGGCCGCTGGGGCGTGATCGTCAGCGTGAGCGTGCGCCGGCCCGCCGCCGTGGTGTCCGAGACCGTGGTGACGGTCGGGGCGGGCAGCGCCGCCGCCGGGGCCGGCCCGGTGAGCAGCTCGCGGTCGTCCAGCGGCGGGAACTGTGCCACCAGGTTCTCCCGGCCGCTCACGTACGCCCGGTTCCAGGCCCCCGGCGCCGAGTCCGTGCTCAGCCAGCGCGCCTGCCCCGTGTCCGCGTCCAGCGCGTACATGAGCTGTTCAGGCGCGGGGTGCTCCCGGTCGAACCGGTCCACCGCGAGCCCGGTCACCACGAAAACCAGGGCCAGTACGCCGGCCGCCAGGGCGGGTGCTGCGGCCCGCAGGCGTCGCCGTGCCCCGCCGGATAGAGCGCCTCCAGCGCCGGCAGCAGCGCCAGCGCGAGCATGGCGGCGAACATGGCCGCCGCCGCACCCGTGGCCAGCCCCAGCGCGGGGAAGAACAGCAGTACGGTCGGCGCGAGCACCACCACGGCGACGCCGGCGCCGAGCCCGCGCGCCACCTCTACCGCCCAGGTGGGACGCACGCTGAGCGCCAGCGCGCCGCCGATCGCGCCGGCCAGCGCCGGCACGGCCGCCAGGTACGACCCCCCGGG
>JAEZGP010000695.1 GCA_023437285.1 Actinomycetes bacterium
CGCCTCCGGCTCGAACGTCTCGACCGGCTCCCCGGCGTCCGCGTCCGTCGCGGCGTCCGCTTCCGCGTCGGTGAGCTGCGCGTCGAGCGCGGTGTCCTCGTCCGTGGATGGCGCAGGCGTGCCGTACTCGGACTCGGTCTCGTCGAGGGCGGCCAGTTCGTCGACCGCGACCGGGTCGTCATAGCTTGGCTCGCCGCCCGCAAGCTCCTCGCCGGAAAGCTCGGTGGCCGCCTCGTCCTGTTCCGTCGCGGCAACCGGCTCCGCCCCGAACGTCGCTTCGGCCGCGGGCTCCTCAGCGGCATCGTCGGAGACCGGCTGCTCGTCGGCGACCGGCTGCTCGACAGCGACCGGCTGCTCGTCGGCGTCCTCGGCCGCGGCCAGGTCGACCGCATCGGCGTCGGCGCTGTCGTCGACCACATCCGTCTCGACGCCATCGGCCTCGGCGTCTGTCGCGACGGGAGTCTCGTCGGCGAGCGCGGCGGCCAGCTCCTCGTCGACGACAACGGCGTCGACCGGATCCTCCGCCGGCTGTTCACCGGTCGGGGCCGCCCACGCCGAGAACGGAGCGTCGTCGAGGGGTTCGGCGCTGACGGGTTCCTCGGTGACGGGCACGTCCGCCACCGGCTCCTGCGCGATGGGCTCCGCCGGCTCGTCCGGGCCGGCCTTGTCGGTCGCCTCCGCCTGGTCGGTCGCCTCCACCGCGTCGGCCGGCGCGTCGTCGGCAACTACCTGCGCGTCGATCGGCTCGGCGGATTCGGTGACGAGTTCCGCGTCGACCGGCTCGTCGTAGGCGGGACCGGCGTCGGCGGCCGGCTCGGCCACCTCGCCGTCGACGACGGTGACGTCGTCGGCCGCCACGGCGCCCACCGGACCCTCCGCGACCGGCTCGCCGGCCTGGGGGTCATCGTCGGGTTCGGCGGCGCCGATCGACTCGTCGTAGGCGGGGCCTACGGCCTGCTCCCCGACGGCCGCCGAAGCGGTCGGGCCCTGGCCGTACGCCGTGGGGGCGTCCGTCGCGCTGTCCGCGGCGGCCACCATCTCCTCGGTGACCACGGGCAGGATCGCCGTGTCGTCGAAGGGCGGCCGGGGGGCGACGATCCGCGGGTCCTGCGTTGCTGGCGGGCCCCACGCGGATTCCTGTTCGTGCATGCTGATCCTCCGTCCCCTGCGCCGCGGCGGGGGTGCGGCCGCCGCGCGCTCATGCTGGTTGCCTGCTGGACGAGGCCGCTACGCGCAGCCGGCAGCCACGGATCGACCGGCGGGGAGGGCCGGCGCTACCGACTGAGGGTGTGGGCCTGATGCGCGCCGTGAACCTGCGGACGCGGCGACGCAGCATCACCGTACTCCTGCGGAGCCACCCTGAGATCCCCCAAAAATGCCACGATGGGACGCGACTTCGGGGCCGGCCGGCGATAGGGAAGAATCGGATGGCATGACCGCCCTAGATCCTGATCTCGCCGCGCGGCTGAACCGGGGCCCGGCGGGGCTCGTGCCGGCCGTGGTCCAGCAGTACGACAGCGGCGAGGTGCTCATGCTCGCGTGGATGGACGACGAGGCGCTGCGGCGTACGCTCTCCACACGGCGGGCGACGTACTGGTCACGCAGCCGGGAACAGTACTGGATCAAGGGCGAGACCTCGGGGCACCATCAGTACGTGAAGTCCGTGTCGCTGGACTGTGACGGCGACACGCTGCTCGTCCGGGTGGACCAGGTGGGCCCGGCGTGCCACACGGGCACCCGGACCTGTTTCACGGATGAGCTGCTGGCCGAGAAGGCCGACAACGCGGAGAAAGAGGACGAACTGTGACAACCGGCGTCGTCACCCCCGGCGAGTCCACCTTCCGCGAGCTGGCCCGCGCGCACCGCGTTGTGCCGGTGACCCGCCGGCTGCTGGCCGACGGCGAGACCCCGGTGGGCGTCTACCGCAAGCTGGCCGGCGGCCCCGGCACGTTCCTGCTGGAGTCGGCCGAGCACGGCTCGGCCTCGGGCGGCACGGCGTGGTCGCGGTACTCGTTCGTCGGGGTACGCAGCACGGCCACGCTGACCGAGCGCGACGGCCGCGCGCTGTGGCTGGGCACCCCGCCGGCCGGCGTGCCGACCGACGGTGACCCGGTGGAGGTGCTGCGCGCCACGGTGCGGGCGCTGTCCGGGGAGCTGCCGGACGTGGGGCAGGCGCTGCCGCCGCTCACCGGCGGCCTGGTGGGCTTCCTGTCGTACGACATCGTGCGCCGCTTCGAGCGCCTCCCGGAGATCGCCGAGGACGACCTGAACGTGCCCGAGCTGGGCATGATCCTCGCGACGGACCTGGTGGTGCTGGACCACTTCGAGGGCTCCGCGGTGCTGGTGGCCAACGCGATCCTGCCGGAGGGCGCCGACGACGCCACCGTGAGCGCCGCCTACCACCACGCGATCGGCCGGCTCGACTCGATGACCTCGGCCCTGTCGCGGCCCACCCCGCCGATGGTCTCCACGGTCGATCACCCCGGCATCGGGAAGATCGTCTCCCGTACCCCGGAGGGGTTGCACCAGAAGGCCGTGGACTCGGCGAAGGAGGCCATCCGCGACGGCGAGTGCTTCCAGATCGTGGTGGCGCAACGCTTCGAGCGCCCCACCGAGGCTGACCCGCTCGACATCTACCGGGTGCTGCGGTCGACCAACCCATCGCCTTATATGTACCTTCTTCGCTTCGACGGCTTTGACGTGGTCGGCTCGTCCCCCGAGGCGCACCTCAAGGTCACGGGGCGCCGGGCCCTGCTGCATCCCAT
>JAEZGP010000720.1 GCA_023437285.1 Actinomycetes bacterium
CATCGGCAACGGGGTCGCCGACGACAAGCTGCTCTACACGTACGTGCCGGACCTCATCCGGTACTACCTGCACGAGGAGCCGCTGCTGGCCAACGTCGAGACGCACCGGCTCGACGGCGAGGAGATCGTCGCGCACGTGCTCAACAAGCTCGACACATACGTGCTCAAGCCGGTCGACGGGGCCGGCGGCAAGGGCATCGTCATCGGGCCGAGGGCCGACGAACGCGAGCTGGCGCAGGTACGCGAGGCGATCGTCGCGGACCCGCGCGGCTGGATCGCCCAGCGCCCCGTGGCGCTGTCGACCTCCCCCACGCTCGTCGACCAGGGCGTCGCGCCGCGCCACATCGACCTGCGGCCGTTCGCCATCAACGACGGCAACGACGTGTGGCTGCTGCCCGGCGGCCTGACCCGCGTCGCGCTGCCCGAGGGGGCGCTCGTGGTCAACTCCAGCCAGGGTGGCGGGTCGAAGGACACCTGGGTGCTCGCCGACGAACAGGCGCTCACGGTGCGCGCCACCCCGGCGTACGCGGTGGACGTGATCCCCCACGACGTCAGCCTCCGCGACGCGGGGCCGGCCAGCCAGCAGGAGGGCCAGCAATGAGGACCGGAATGCTGAGCCGCATCGCCGAGTCGCTGTTCTGGATCGGCCGCTACATCGAACGCGCCGACGACACCGCGCGCATCCTCGACGCGTTCCTGGGCCGCCTGCTGGAGGACCCGTGGGCCGACGAGGACGGTGCCTGTCGCGCGCTGCTGGCCGTCCTCGGCACCGGCGCGCCCAGCGGCTCGCGGCTGACCTCCGGCGACGTGATGGAGCTGCTCGGGTTCGACGCGGCCAACCCCAGCTCGATCACCGGCGCGCTGGCCCAGGCGCGCGACAACGCGCGGGGTGCCCGCGAGACCATCTCGGCCGAGATGTGGGAATGCCTGAACATCACCTGGCACGCCCTGCCGGCCCGGCGCAAGACGGCCGAGCGGCTGGGCCCCAACCTGTTCCTCGGCTTCGTCCGCGAACGCGCGGCCCTGCTCGCCGGACTCGCCGAGTCGACGATGAGCCGCGACGACGGCTGGCGGTTCCTGATCCTCGGCCGCAGCCTCGAGCGCGTCGACATGACCTCGCGGCTGCTGTCGATCCAGGCGCTCACCCCGGAACACGCGCCGCAGTGGCGTACGGTGCTGCGCGCCTGTGGGGCCGACGAGAGCTTCCTGCGTACCCACGGCGGGCAGGTCGTGCCGCAGCAGGTCGCGGAGTTCTTGCTGCTCGACCGCCTGTTCCCGCGCTCGGCGCTGCACGCGCTGACCACGGCGGAGGAGTGCCTACAGGCGCTGGCGCCCACGACGGAACGGGCCGGCGTCGCCGACGCCGCGCGCCGCCCCATCGGCCAGATGCGCACCCGCCTGGAGTACGCGGACACGGCGACGCTGCTGGCCGAGCTGCCCGGGCACCTGCGTTCCCTGCAGCGCGCCTGCGCGACCGCCAGCGCCGCGATCACGGCCCGCTACTTCGAGCAGACCACCGCGGTCACCTGGGCACACGAGGGGGTCTGATGAGCTGGCGCCTGCGGATCCGGCACGTCTCCGGCTTCACCTACGACGGCACGGCGCACGCGTCGTACAACGAGGCGCGGATGACGCCGGTGAGCCTGCCGGGGCAGAACATCCTCTACAGCCACGTGGAGACGCATCCCGCGGCCACGACGTGGCGCTACCGCGACTACTGGGGCACCCAGGTCACCGCGTTCGACCTGCAACGGGGTCACCAGCAGCTCAAGGTCACGGCGACGAGCCTGGTCGAGACGGCGGTCTCGGAGACCCTGCCACCGCAGACGTCCTGGGCGACGCTGCGCGGCGAGGACATCCGCGACCTGTACGCCGAACTGCTCACCCCGACCCGCCTCACCGAGGTCGACGAGGAGCTGGCCGGCCAGGTCGAGGACCTGATGCGCGCCGAGCCCGCCCGCGCGGCCCTGCGTACGGCCGAATGGGTGCACGACACGGTCGCGTACGTGCCCGGCTCCACGGGCGTGCAGACCGGCGCGCAGGAGGCCTGGGCGCTGCGCAAGGGCGTCTGCCAGGACCTGGCCCACCTGACCGTGGGACTGTTGCGCGCGCACGGCATCCCGGCCCGTTACGTGTCCGGCTACCTGTACCCCAAGCGGCAGGGCACCGTGGGCGAGACCATCGAGGGCCAGTCGCACGCCTGGGTCGAGTGGTGGTGCGGCGAGTGGTACGGCTACGACCCCACCAACGCCGTACCCGCCGGGCACCGGCACGTGGTGGTGGCCCGGGGCCGTGACTACGCCGACGTGACGCCGCTCAAGGGCGTCTACCACGGCGCGCCGGCCACCCACCTCGGCGTGACCGTGGAAATCACCCGCCTGGCCTGACCGGCCGGCTCAGCCGACGCGGGTGACCTCCCCGGTGGGCCGGGCCGCCCACGTCGGACGGTCGGGAAGAACATCAGCGAGTACGGGCGAGC
Organism: Actinomycetes bacterium; assembly: GCA_023437285.1. GTDB lineage: Bacteria > Actinomycetota > Actinomycetes > Mycobacteriales > Micromonosporaceae > Luedemannella. The sequence continues at coordinate 2,480 of JAEZGP010000720.1, forward strand.
GCGGCGCGATGGCGTCGGCCGGCGGCGCGGCGACCGCCTCGATGTCGGGGCGGGCCAGGGCGAACGGTCGCGGCGAGCCGGGGTTGAGCACGAACGCGGCCGCCGGGGTGTCGCGCACCAGGGCGAACGCGGTGGCGCCGTCGAGGGTGACGAGGTGGGCGTCCTCGCGGGGCGGCCCGAGCCGGTCGAGGAAGGCGGTGGCCCGGTCGGGGGCGATGAACGCCAGCACCGCCGGACCGTCCAGGCCGGGCAGGTCGACGAGCACCGGCTCGCCGGTGGTCCGCGAGTGCAGCACCTGGTATCCGGGGTAGCCGCGCAGGGCCTGCACCGGCGGCGGGTCGCTGGGGGCCAGCCCGGCCAGGGTGCGTTCGATGCGTATCGCACCGGCCCAGCTGTGTGCCACGTCGTACGCCCCGGCGGAGACCCACCACTGGTGCTCGCGGGGGGAGGCCGGATTGACCCACAGGGCGGTGTGTGGGGCCCCGAGCGCGGCGAACAGGCGCGCCCCGGGCACCCCGCCGGCGTAGCTGCCGTGCGTGGAGCGTTGTGCGCGCATGACCGCCTCGCGGTCGGTGAAGACGTGCAGTTCCCCGCCGACGCCCTGATCGCCGCGCAGGTCGACGCGGGCGTCTGCGGCGCGCGGCCACAGCCGGGTGGCCAGGGCGGCGGGCACGTACCACCCGTCGTGTTCGACGAGGGCGCGCATGACCCTGTCCACGTCCGTGTGCGCGGGCTCCGTGCCCAACTGCGCGAACGCGGCGAGCGCCTGCAACGGGTCAGGCCCCGGATCGTGCGGCGTACTCGCCATGGCCCTGATCCTCGCGCCCACCGCAACGGCGCGCAACCCCGCGCTGCCTCAGCGTGTGCAATCACACGATCTCGAAACGACGGCGACCCCGGTCGATGGTGTCGCTTGGGCCGACGTGCCCGCGACCGGCGACCGTTCGGGGCATCATGGCGGGATGGCCGACATTGCCCAGGAGGTCCTGCGCGACCTGTACGCGGGCCCGCCGGAGCGGTTCGTGGCCGGCCGGGACGCGGCCGTCGCCGCCGCCCGCGCCGACGGCGACCGGGGGCTCGCCACGGCGATCGGCAAGCTGCGCAAGCCCACCGTGGGGGCGTGGCTGGTCAACCTGCTCGCCTGGGACGCCCCCGACGAGCTGGCCGCCCTGTACGACCTCGCGGACGAGCTGCGGGCCGCCCAGCGCGACCTGCGCGGCGACGACCTGCGCC
>JAEZGP010000768.1 GCA_023437285.1 Actinomycetes bacterium
CCGGCTTACCGCCCGCAGCCCCGCCACCCGCCGACGCACCGCCCACGAGCCGTTCTCGGACGATCTCCACAACCGTCGTCGCCTCGGCCAGGGTGCCCTCGCCACACGTACGCACGGCGGGCATGCCGCCGCCCAGCCGCGCCACTGCCGCCGCGTGCTCGTCGATCTCGTCCGCGGCCGAGGAGCCCTTGAGGGCCAGCATCCGGCCCCCGGCGCTGGCGAGCGGCAGGCACCACTGCGCCAGTCGGTCCAGCGGCGCGACGGCCCGCGAGGTGACCACGTCGACCGGGAAGGCGTCCAGCCCGGCGCTCTGCTCGGCGCGGCCGCGCAGGACGGTGACGGTGTCGAGCCCCAGGGCCGAGACGACCTCTGCCAGGAACACGGTCCGACGCTCGAGCGGTTCCAGGAGAGTCACGGTGAGGTCGGGTCGGGCAATGGCGAGGGGGATGCCGGGCAGGCCCGCCCCGGAGCCCACGTCGACCACCGACGCGTCTTGCTGAATGAGTTCGCCGACGACGGCGCAGTTGAGTAGGTGCCGCTCCCAGACGCGGGGTGCCTCGCGGGGGCCGATCAGGCCACGGATCACGCCGTCGGTCATCAGCAGGGCCGCGTACCGCTCGGCGAGCGGCAGGCGGTCGCCGAAGACTGCGACGGCCGCGTCGCGCAGGGACGCCGGCGGCGCGGCGTCGACGGGATCTGGTACGGCCGAGGAAGCTGACATGGCCTCTATTCAGCCATACGGTCGCGAAACGGCGATGGCCGCCCACGGCGTCGCGTGGGCGGCCATCGAGGGCTCGTGGATCAGTTGCTGCGGCGGACCACGATCCGGCGTGCCGGCTCGACGCCCTCGGACTCGCTCTCCACGCCTGCCATCGCGTTGATGACGTCATGCACGCACTTGCGTTCGAAGGCGGACATGGGCTCCAGGCGCACGGGGTCGCCGTGCTCCTTGACCCGCTCGGCCGCGTTCTTCGCGACCGCGGTCAGCTCCTTGCGCCGCGTGGCGCGGAAGCCGCCGACGTCGAGCAACAGCCGTGACGGGCTGCCGGTCTGCCGGTAGATGGCGAGCCGGCTCAGCTCCTGCAACGCCTCCAGGGTGGAGCCGCGCGAGCCGACGAGGTTCTGCAGGCCGCTGCCCACGACCTCGACGAGGGGGCGGCCGGCCTGGACCATCTCGTCGATGTCGCCGTCGTAGTCGAGGATGTCGAGCAGGCCCTCGATGTAGTCGGCCGCGATCTCGCTCTCGCGGAACAGGTCGTTCTCCGAGGGCGCCCGATCCTCCTCGTCCTCGTCTTCGTCCTCTTCCGCTTCCTCGTCCTCCTCGGCCGCGGCGGCGAGTTCCACCTCCTCGATCTCGTCCTCGCGGTCGACGGCCGGCCCGGTACCCGCCGTGGCGTCGATCTCGTCAGCGTTGTCGGCAGGCGATGCGTTGGTGGTCTCGCTCACGGATCATTCTCTTTCGCAAGATCGGGGCGCCGGCTAGGGCTGGCGCGGTCTCGACGACGACTGTGGGACGTGCTGGGCCGCAGTTCGCGCCCACGGTCCGGTAGGAGCAGCGCCCGCGCCGCAGGCGCGCCGGACCCGGTCGCGTTATCTCTTGGCCGAGCCGCCCTTCTTCGGGTTCACCGGCTTGGCGCCGGGCTTGGGGGCGAGTGCCTTGCCCTCGGTGACGGGCTTGGCGGCACTGGGTTCAGTGTCCGCCTTGGTCTTACCAAACAGGCCCGACTTCGTGGGCTTCGCCGCGCCGGACTTGCCGGCCGTCCCGGTCGTCGCCTTGGCGCGCTTCATGGGGGTGGCGCCCTCGGTCACCGGCGGCGGGTACTTGCGCAGCACCCACTGCTGCTGGCCCAGGGTGAACAGGTTGTTGGTCACCCAGTAGAGGATCACGCCGAGGGGGAAGGCCCAGCCGGAGACGAGCAGGCCCAGCGGGATGCCGTACAGCATCAGCTTCTGGATCATGCGCTGCTGCGGGTCGGCGTTCCAGCCGGTCTTGAGGATCATCTGGCGGCTGGACAGGTAGGTCGTCGCCATCATGAGGATCACGCAGGCGGCCGCCACGATCTTCGTGTTGAGGCTTGTGGAGCCGAGCGCGACGAGCGTGTCCGCCGGGGAGCTGAAGCTGCCGGGCAGCGGGGCGCCGAACAGCTTCCCGGCCGCGGCGCTCTTGAACTGGGCGGTGCTCCACCCGTAAAGCTCGGTATTCGGGTTTGTCGGAGAAAGCCGCCTCAGTACGTGGAAAAGACCGAGGAAGACCGGGATCTGCACAAACATGGGCAGACAGCCCATGAGCGGATTGGCCTTCTCCTTGCGGTACAGCTCCATCATTTCTTTCTGGAGCGTCTCGCGGTCACCTTTGTGCTTCTCCTGCAGCGCCTTCATCTGCGGCTGGAGCGCCTGCATGGCCCGCTGCGAGCGGATCTGCTTGACGAAGACGGGGAAGAGCAGCGCCCGAACGGTGATCACGAGGAAGACGATCGCGAGGACCCACTGCCACGTGGTGCTCAGGAACTGCCCGCCCGGCAGGATGGCGTCCCACAGATCATGCCAGCGCAGCAGGATCCACGAGATGGACCAATAGATCCACTCCAACATCAGGTCACAGCTCCAGGTGCGTCAGGGGGCAGACGGTCTCGGGTACGAGCCGGTGGCACCGGGTCGTACCCACCGGGATGGAACGGATGGCAGCGCAGCAGCCGCCAGATCGCCAGTCGCAGGCCACGCAAGGGGCCGTGCGTCGCGATGGCCTCCAGGGCATACGCGCTGCACGACGGGTAGAAGCGACAGCGGGCCGGCAGCGCCGGGCTCACCCATCGACGGTACGCGACGATGGGAAGGGCCAGCATTCGGGCACCGACCGCGGTGGGGCGCGGCACCTCGTTCACCGCTTCACCCCCTCGTCGGACCCGCGCGGCGGCCGCGGGCGGCGCGGCCGTCGGGCGGCGGCGAGCGCCGCGTCAAGGTCGCTTTCAAGCTCAGCGTACGTGCGGGAGCTCGCGTCCGGCAGCGCCCTGACGACGACGTCCACCCCGGCCGGCAGCGCTTCGAGGCGTACCCGCATCAGGTGGCGCAACCGGCGGCGGACCTTGTTGCGGACGACGGCGTTGCCCACGGATTTGGACACGACAAAACCGGCACGGGCGACGAGGCTGTCGTCGCTGCGTGCCGGTTCGGCGGAACCTGTCGTCGGGGCCTTGAGGTGGACTACCAGGGATCCCGTGCCGGCGCGGCGACCGGTGCGGATCGCCGCGGCGAACTCCTCGCGCCGCCGCAGGCGTCGCGCGGCCGCCAGCACCCGGGACCCCGAAAGACCTCAGGCCGAGAGGCGGGCGCGGCCCTTGGACCGGCGCGCGGAGAGGATGGAGCGGCCGGCACGGGTGCGCATGCGCAGCCGGAAGCCGTGGGTCTTGGCGCGCCGACGGTTGTTCGGCTGGTACGTGCGCTTGCTCACGTCACGTTCTCCGTCTCGATGCTCGCGAACCGGCGTCGCCGGCCGCGGGAAGCTGTCTGTGCCGCACCAGAATATCGCGCGGCCAGGATGAACCGTGCCGCCGGGTCGCCGGCAGCCGTTCCAGAGTACTGGCGAGGGTGCTGACGGGCAAACCGGACGCCGGGGCCGCCAGCGCGGGTTGAGGGGATGTGGATAACACTGTTAACCTGCCGCGTTGCGGCATCGGCGGCTGTGTCAGAACAAGCCATAGTAGGTGCAAAACCGGACCAGTACTTCAGTCGTTCGCTCTCTTGAGGGCACCCGACGCGAACAGCGCCCGACGGTGACGCGACCGTCAACTTCCGGTTGATACACAGGCTGTGGACAACCTGTGGACAGTGCGTGGCAGCCAACGGGCGAGGGGTGGGGCAGTGACCGAGCACAGCGATCACGGTGAACGGGCGGACCTGCTCAGCGACCTCGCCGCCGTCTGGAGCGCCGCGACCGACACGCTGGCTGACGAGATCATCTCACCGCAGCAGCGGGCCTTTCTGCGGCTGACCCGGCTCCGCGCGATTGTGGACGACACCGTGCTGCTGTCGGTCCCGGACGCGTTTGTCCGGGACAACATCGAGCTGAAGCTGCGGCCGGCGATCACGCTGGCCCTCTCCCGGCACCTGGGCCGGGAGGTCCAGGTCGCGGTGACCGTCCGCCCGCAGGAGGAGGCCACGCGCGAGGCGCTGACCGCCCCCACGGTCGCGCTGTCGACGATCGCCGTGAACCCGGCCGCCGACCACACCTACCTCGCCGGCTACGCGCAGGCCGGGCCGCCCGCCGCCGGCTCGGCGCACCTGCCCGCCCACGCGGCCCCGCACGTGCCGGCCAGCCGGGAGCCCGAGCCGACCTTTGACGCACTGCGGGCCGAGAGCGGCCCGGGCCGGCACAGCCTGGAGGACCGCCGCCCGCCGGTGGGATCCGACGGCGGCAACCGGCTCAACCCGAAGTACACGTTCGAGACTTTCGTCATCGGCTCGTCCAACCGGTTCGCCCACGCGGCGTCGGTCGCGGTCGCGGAGTCGCCCGCCAAGGCGTACAACCCGCTGTTCATCTACGGCGACTCGGGGCTGGGCAAGACGCACCTGCTGCACGCGATCGGTCACTACGCCACGAGCCTGGGCAACGCCCGGTCGGTGCGGTACGTGTCGACGGAGGAGTTCACCAACGACTTCATCAACAGCGTGCGCGATGACAAGACCAACGCGTTCCAGCGCCGCTACCGCGACGTCGACATCCTGCTGATCGACGACATCCAGTTCCTGGAGACGCGCGAGCGCACCCAGGAGGAGTTCTTCCACACGTTCAACACGCTGCACAACGCCAATAAGCAGATCGTCATGACGTCCGACCGCTCGCCGCGGCAGCTGGCGACGCTGGAGGACCGGCTGCGTACCCGGTTCGAGTGGGGCCTGCTGGCCGACATCCAGCCGCCGGACCTGGAGACCCGCATCGCGATCCTGCAGAAGAAGGCCGCCCAGGAGCGGCTGTCGGCGCCGGCCGAGGTGCTGGAGTTCATCGCCTCGCGGATCTCCAACTCGATCCGCGAGCTTGAGGGCGCGCTGATCCGGGTCACGGCGTTCGCCAGCCTCAACCGCGCCAAGGTCGACCTCGGCCTCGCCGAGGAGGTGCTGCGTGACTTCATCCACGACGGCTCCGGCCCGGAGATCACCGCCGACCAGATCATGAGCGCCACCTCGGAGTACTTCAGCGTGAGCATGGAGGATCTCCGCGGGCATTCCCGCTCGCGGGTCCTCGTCAACGCCCGCCAGGTCGCCATGTACCTGTGCCGCGAGCTGACCGACCTGTCGTTGCCGCGCATCGGCCAGGCCTTCGGCGGCCGTGACCACACGACCGTCATGCACGCCGATCGGAAGATCCGCCAACAGATGGCGGAGCGTCGCTCGCTCTACAACCAGATCGCCGAGCTCACCAACCGGATCAAGCAGACGCCATGAGCGGACGGCTCGCTCAGCTCGACCCCATGGCGACGCCGCGGCACGGCGGAGGCGACGGCGGTGACAGCCGGAGTTGTCCACAGGTTGTGGACAAGATCTGGGGACGACCGTGTGGAATCTCGCGGTGCGTATCTGGGAACATTACGCAGCGTGAGATTTCTTTGTCCACAACCCAGGGGATAACCATGTGGGCAACCGGTGGACAACCCTGTGGACGACCGGCGTCAATGTCGGAGGGTCGCCGTAGTGTGGATAACCTCGCCGGTTTTCCACTGCTCAGCACACAGGCTACGCACAGGGCTATATGCGGCCCGACCTGCGCGGAGACCGGGTTTTCCCCAGTTTCCACACCACCGACTACGACGACGTCTTTTATCTCTAAGAGAAGAAAAATCAATCATCAGCGTGTGGGGATCATCTTCGGAGGCATCGGATGAAGTTCAACGTTGAGCGCGACGCGCTCGCCGACGCGGTCGCGTGGACGGCGAAGAGCCTGCCGTCGCGGCCCTCGGTGCCCGTCCTTGCCGGCGTGCTGCTGCGCGTCGCCGATGGGCACCTGACGGTTTCCGGCTTCGACTACGAGGTCTCCAGCCAGGTGACCCGCCCGGTGCACGCCGACTCCGACGGCGCCGCCCTCGTCTCCGGCCGCCTCCTTGCCGAGATCACCAAGTCGTTGCCCAACAAGCCCGTCGACGTCGCCGCCGTCGGCAGTCACGTCGAGGTGGTCTGCGGCAGTGCCCGTTTCACCCTCCCCACGATGCCCGTGGAGGACTACCCGACCCTGCCGGCCATGCCGGAGAGCGCCGGCACCATCGAGGCCGCAGCGTTCGCCTCAGCGGTCGCGCAGGTCGCCGTGGCCGCCGGCCGCGACGAGACCATCCCGATGCTCACCGGCGTACGCCTGGAGCTGGAGGGCTCGACGCTGACCATGCTCGCCACCGACCGGTACCGGGCGGCAGTACGCGACCTCACGTGGCACCCCGACGACGCAGACGTCAACACACAGGCCCTCGTACCCGCCCGGACGCTCGCCGACACCGCCAAGACGCTCGGCCCGCTCGGCGGCGAGGTGACCCTGGCCCTGTCGCGCGGTGGCGTGGGCGAGGGCCTCATCGGGTTCGCCGGCGGCGACCGGCGCACCACCAGCCGGCTGCTCGACCCCGACTTCCCGAAGATCCGGTCGCTGTTCCCCGACCAGTACGCCGCGACGGCCAAGCTCGCCGTGTCCGGCCTCAACGAGGTCGTCAAGCGCGTGTCGCTGGTCGCCGAGCGCACCGCCCCGGTGCGCATCAGCTTCGCCGAGGGCGAGGCGGTCGTCGAGGCGGGCACCAGCGAGGACGCGCGCGCTAGCGAGGCACTCGAGTGCGACTACTCGGGCGAGGCGATGACCGTGGCGTTCAACCCGGGATACCTGCTCGACGGCCTGGCCGTCCTCGACGCGCCGACCGCGCAGCTGGGCTTCACCACGGGCATGAAGCCCGTCGTGATGACCCCGGTCGGCGAGGACGGCGAGGTCCGCCCCGGTTACCGGTACCTAATCATGCCGATGCGGGTGGGCGGCTGACCCGGCTGGCCGCGGCCGGCTAGAGTCGGCAGGCGTGTGCGGGCCGTGCCGGCCCGCCGCGCCCGGCTCCCGCGAGGAGGCAACACATGCAGCTCGGAATGGTGGGGCTCGGCCGCATGGGCGGCAACATGGCGGACCGCCTGCGTGCCGCCGGCCACCACGTCGTCGGCTACGACCGCGATCCGGCCCTGTCCAGTGTCGCGAGCCTCGCCGAGCTGACCGAGCACCTGCAACCGCCGCGCGCCATCTGGATCATGGTGCCGGCGGGGGTCACCGACGCCACCATCGACGAGCTGACCCCGCTGCTGGGCGAGGGCGACATCGTCATCGACGGCGGCAACTCGCGCTTCTCCGACGACGCGCCGCGCGCGCAGCGGCTGGCCGGGCTCGGCATCGGGTACGTCGATGTCGGCGTCTCCGGCGGCATCTGGGGCCGCGAGAACGGGTACGCCCTCATGGTCGGCGGCTCCGAGGAGCACGTCGCGCGCCTCATGCCGATCTTCGAGACGCTCAAGCCCGAGGGCGAGTTCGGCTTCGTGCACGCCGGCCCGGTCGGGGCCGGTCACTACGCCAAGATGGTCCACAACGGCATCGAGTACGGGCTGATGCACGCGTACGCCGAGGGCTACGAGCTGCTGCTCAAGTCCGACCAGGTGACCAACGTGCCCGAGGTGATCAAGTCGTGGCGGGAGGGCACGGTCATCCGGTCCTGGCTGCTCGACCTGCTCGACCGGGCCCTTGACCAGGATCCCGGGCTCGACGGGGTCGCCGCGTACGCCGAGGACACCGGCGAGGGCCGGTGGACCGTCGAGGAGGCCATCCGGCACGCCGTGCCGATGAACGTCATCGCGGCATCGCTGTTCGCCCGCTTCGCCTCCCGCGAGGACGAGGCGCCGTCGCTGAAGGCGATCGCCGCGCTGCGCCAGCAGTTCGGTGGGCACGCCGTCAAGACCGACTAGGCGACGCGCCGTGTACGTCCGGCGGGTCGAACTGCTCGACTTCCGGTCGTACCCGCACGCTTTTATTGATCTTGAGTCGGGGCCGTCGGTGCTGATGGGACCGAACGGGGTGGGCAAGACCAACCTCGTCGAGGCGCTTGGCTACGTGGCCACCCTCGCCAGCCACCGGGTCGCCAACGACGCGCCGCTCGTGCGGGTCGGCGCCGCCCGCGCGGTCGTCCGGTGCGCCATCGTGCACGAGGCCCGCGAACTGCTCGTCGAGCTGGAGATCGTGCCGGGTCGGGCCAACCGCGCGCGGCTCGGCCGCTCGCCCGTCACCCGGGCCCGCGACATCCTCGGCGCCCTGCGGATGGTCATGTTCGCGCCGGAGGACCTCGCGCTCGTGCGCGGCGACCCGGCCGAACGCCGCCGCTACCTCGACGACCTGCTCGTCGCCCGGCAGCCGCGCTACGCAGGCGTGCGGGCCGACTACGAACGCGTACTCAAGCAACGCAACGCCCTGCTGCGCACCGCGTACCTGACGCGCAAGGTGAACCGGCGCCGCGGCGGCGGCGCGGTCGAGGGCCAGGACGACCTCGCGACGCTCGACGTGTGGGACCACCACCTCGCCCGGCACGGCGCAGAGCTCGCCGACGGCCGGCTCACGCTGTGCTCGGCGCTCGGGCCGCACGTCGCCAAGGCGTACGCGGCGGTCAGCGCCGGCAAGGGCGAGGCCCGCCTGGCGTACGAGGCGCGGACGTGGTGGCCCGCGGACGCCGCCGCCCTGAGCGGGCGGGAGGAGATCGAACAGGCGTTGCTGGCCGCCCTCGCGGACGCCCGGCGCGCCGAGATCGAGCGGGGCGTCACGCTCGTCGGCCCGCACCGCGACGACCTCACGCTCTCCCTCGGCGAGCTGCCCGTGAAGGGGTACGCGAGCCACGGCGAATCCTGGTCGTACGCCCTGGCGCTGCGGCTGGCGGCGTTCGAGCTGCTGCGCGCCGACCGCATCGAGCCGGTGCTCGTGCTCGACGACGTGTTCGCCGAGCTGGACACCGGGCGGCGCGAACGGCTCGCGGGCCTGGTCGCCACGGCCGACCAGGTGCTGGTGACGTGCGCCGTACCGGAGGACGTCCCGGCCAGCCTGGCCGGTGCCCGGTACCTGGTGTCGGAGGGGCAGGTGGCCCGTGCCTGAACACGATCCCGAGCGACCCACGGGCCGGGCCCGGGTGCCGGATGCCACCTCGGCCGGGTCCGGCGAGAACGACGGGGCCGCGGCGTCCGGGCCGGCGCTGGCG
>JAEZGP010000779.1 GCA_023437285.1 Actinomycetes bacterium
GTGCCGGCGGGGCCACGGCCCGTCATGGGGTGCGCACCAGCGTGCCCGCCGCCGGACCGGTCGCCGCCGGCCGTGCGGTGGGCTGACCTGCCGGCGCGGCCCCGGCCGTGGGGAGGTCGGGTAGGAACGTCACGAGTACCGCCCCCGCCATGAGTACGGCCGCCCCGACCATCTGGGCCACCCGCATGCCGTCGGTGAACTCCTGCCCGTCGGCGAAGCCGCCCGCCGCCGAGAAGACGGCGCCGAGCACCGCGATGCCCAGGACGGTGCCGAGCTGGCGCAGCGTGTTCGACGTGCCCGACGCGACGCCCTCGAAGCCGCGCGGCGCGAAGCCGAGCGTGACCCGCGCGATCGGCGCGAAGAACAGGCCCATGCCGAGCCCGGCGAGCACGAATGGCGCGACGAGGTGCCCGTACGGCACGTCCGGGCGGGAGATCAGGCCGAGCGCCCCGATCCCGGCGGCCTGCGACGCCAGGGACAGCGACAGCACCCACCGCGCGCCGATGCGGTCGGCGATGATGCCCGACAGCGGCGCGACCAGCGCCGGCACGGCGGTCCAGGGCAGGGTGCGTACGCCCGCCTCCAGCGGTGAGTAGCCCTGCACCGTCTGCAGGAACTGCGCGCCGATGAACACGGCCCCGAACATGCCGAACGCCATGACGAAGGCGACCCCGTTGGCGATCGTGAACCCCCGGCTGGCGAACAGCCACAGCGGCATCATCGGGTACGCGGTTCTGGCCTGCCAGCCCAGGAACGCCGCCAGCAGCAGGCCGCCGCCGATGAGCGCGCCGAGCACCGGCCCGCTGGTCCACCCATGCTCCCCGCCGCGTACCAGGCCGAAGACCAGGCCGAACAGCGCCACGGTGGCCAGGACCACGCCCAGCGGGTCGAGCCGCCCGGTGCCGCCGCGGCCCTCCCGCAGCAGGGCGGTGAGGGGCAGCAGCACCAACCCGACCGGTACGTTGATCCAGAAGATCCACTGCCAGGAGCCCTGGTTGACGACGGCGCCGCCGATGACCGGGCCGAGCCCGATGCCCAGCCCGGACATGGCGCCCCAGACGCCGAGGGCCGCGCCGCGCCGGTGCGCCGGCACGGCGTCGGCGAGGATGGTCAGGGTCAGCGGTGCGATCATCGCGCCGCCCAGGCCCTGCACGGCGCGGGCCGCGATCAGGGTCTCGATGTCGCCGGCCAGGGCGGCCGCGGCCGAGGCGAGGGTGAACACGGCCAGCCCGATGGCGAGGACCCGCCGCCGGCCGAACCGGTCGCCCAGCGCCGCGGCGGTCAGCAGGAACACCGCGAACGCCAGCGTGTACGCGTTGACCGTCCACTCCAGACCCGCCAACCCGGTGTCGAGTTCGAGGCGGATCACCGGCAGCGCGTTGGTGACGACGAGGTTGTCCATGGTGACCATGAAGACGGCCACGCCGGTCACCAGGAAGGTCCAGAGGCGGCTCATGACTGCTCCTGAAGGGATTAGTGATTGGCCACTAACTTCGGCGGGCACACGTCGGCGGGCGCCCGGGACATCGGAGATCAGGGTTTAGCGGGTTCGACGAGCCCGAGGAGGGCCTCGCCCAGTTGCTCGGTGATGCGCGGCAGCTCCAGCGCGGCGAAGACGTTGATCATCATGCCGCTGGCCATGAACTGCGTGATCCGCTTCTCGTCGGCGCCGGACAGGCGCGCGATCTGCTGCCACAGGCCGGCCATCCGGCGGCGGGTCAACGCGCGTACCTCGTCGTCGTGGCACGCGGCCGACCACATCTGCAACTGCATCTGCAGGGTGGGCCGGTCGTCGAGCAGGCCGCTGTAGGACAGGCCCATGGCGGCGAGGGCGTCCTCACCGGTCAGGCCCTCGGCCGCGGCCTCGAACCGCAGCTCCAGCCGGTCGAAGCAGTAGTCGATCGAGGCGAGGAAGATCGCCTTCTTCGAGGGGAAGAGCCGGAACAGGTACGGCTGGGAGACGCCGACGCGGCGCGCGATGGCCTCGGTGGTGGCCGCCGCGTAGCCCAACTGTCCGAACTCGACACGCGCCGCGCGCAGCACAGCCTCGCGACGTTCCTCGGCGCTCATCCTCACGCGAGTAAAGTTAGTGGCCAATAACTAACGAGTCAAGCGGCGATAACGCGGCCGGGCGACGTCAGCGCCACTTCTGTGCACATAAGGCGGGGTCGGGCCCTCCGGTGCCACCCTATGTGCGCATATGGCGAGGTCGGAGCGCTCCAGGGCCGCCTTATGTGCACATAGGGCGGAGCCGGGGCGCTCCAGCCCCGCCTTTTGTGCACAAATGGCGAGGTCGGGCGCTCCCGTGCCACCCTATGTGCACATATGGCGAGGTCCGGGCGCTCCAGCGCCGCCTTTTGTGCGCAAATGGCGAGGTCAGGGCGCTTCAACGCTGCCTTTTGTGCACATAGGGCGGGGGAGGGGTGCTCCAGCGCTGCCTTTTGTGTGCAAATGGCGAGGTCAGGGCGCTCCAGCGCCGCCTTTTGCGCGCAAATGGCGGGGTCAGGGCGCTCCGGCGCCGCCTTATGTGCACATATGGCGGAGATCGAGACGCACCACGTCGCCATATGCGCATATATGGCGGAGGTCGGGGACGCACCACCTCGCCATATGCGCACATAAGGCGGAGGTTGGGTGCCTCCGCACCGCCCTATGTGTACATATGGCGGGGGATAGGACTCCCCACCTTGGCATTTGTGCACATAGGGCGAGGCGGCCGCCCGGCCTAGCCGCCACATGTGCACATCAAGGCCGAGTCGGCCGTGGGTGGGCGTGTGGCGGCGCTCGGCGTCCGGTGGGGTATCTGGCGTAGGCCGTCGTGTCGCTGCGACCGGGCCGACCGGCCGGTTCCTCGTCGGCCCACCGGCGAGCGGTGTTTTCGTTTATTCAGTTGTCGGCGCTAATGGGGCTGCCTATCTTTATTGGCACGTGAGTTGTCCGAGCGGTTGGAGACTGAAGATGGCAGGGCGGTGTCTCGTCGGAGCGCGGCGGATCGCGTTTCTCGGCGGAGGTTTCCTGTTTCGGGACAGGTGGCGAGGTTAGCTTTCACGTGACCGCGACCGCCGCCCCGGATTTCTCCGACGGGCGGCTTTTTGTTGACAACTCCATAGTGTCCCGTGCGGACGTGGCGCAGTTCGGTAGCGCATCACCTTGCCAAGGTGAGGGTCGCGGGTTCGAATCCCGCCGTCCGCTCTGATATTCGTCAGCATGCCCGCCCCGGATTCATCGGCCGGAGCCGGCGCTGACCGCGCGGCCCGGCGGGTTGAGTGCAGGTCCCCGCCGGGCCGCCCTTCTCTCCCGCGTGTCCGAATGGGACGCCGACGCCGGCCGCAGGTGCTGGTCAGATGCGCGTGCGACGCGCGTCGGGGTCACGTGGTAAACCCGCCCGGGTAGCCCAATGGAAGAGGCCGCCGACTTAGAATCGGTGCGTTGCAGGTTCGAATCCTGCTCCGGGTACGCGCATTCACGACCGAATGCCCGAGTGGTCAAGGGAACCGTCTGCAAAACGGTTGGTGCCGGTTCGATTCCGGCTTCGGTCTCTTCCGCGATATTCACCGCAACGCATTCTGGACTAGCGCGCTGGAATGGCGATTGGCCCGCCGCGCGTTGGACTCGCGCTCCGCCACCAAGCGACCGGTCGCCTTGACGCGGCGCCGCCCCGTCGTACACAGTCAACGACCACGACACGGGAGGGCGCTGGAGGTCAGCGAGGGTGGGCAGATGCGGGCGGTGAGTATGGACGAGGCAAGCCTGGTCCAGGCCGCGCGGGCCGGCGACCGGCAGGCGCTCGACGAGCTAGCCACGCTCGCGCTGCCGTTGGTGTACAACATCGTCGGACGGGCGCTGAGCGGCCATCCCGACGTCGACGACATCGTGCAGGACACCATGGTCCGCGTCCTGCGCAACCTGTCGAGCCTGCGCTCGCCGCGCGACTTCCGGACCTGGCTCGCCACCATCGCGATCAACCAGGTGGGCACCTACCTGCACCGCGGCGAGGTCACGGCGGACCGTACCGCCGAGCTCGACGAGGCGACCGGCCTGCCGGACGCTGGCGCGGACTTCGAGGACCTGACGATCCTGCGGCTGGGCCTGTCCGGCCAGCGTCGCCAGGCGGTGCTGGCGAGCCGTTGGCTGGACGCCGACGACCGGGCGCTGCTGTCGCTGTGGTGGCTGGAGACCGCCGGCCAGTTGACGCGGGCCCAGTTGTCGGCGGCGCTCGGCGTGTCCGTCGGCCACGCCGGCGTGCGGGTGCAGCGGATGCTGGAGCAACTCGAGCTGAGCCGGACGATCGTCGCGGCGCTGGCCGCGCAGCCGGGCTGCCGGGGACTCGGTACGGCGGCCGCCGGCTGGGACGGCCGGCCGAGCCCGTTGTGGCGCAAGCGGTTGGCGCGGCACGTGCGGGATTGCCCGATCTGTGGCCGCGCCGCCGACGGCCTGGTGCCGACGCCGCGGCTACTGATGGGCCTGGCGTTGGTGCCCGTGCCGCTCGCGCTGACCGCCGGCCTGTTCGCCAAGGCCGCGGCGGTGCCCGCGGCGGTCCTGACCGCCTCGGCGGCCGGGGCGGGTACGGCCGGCGCTAAGAGCGGCCTCGTGAGCCACTTGGCCCAGGTGGTGAGCGCTCATCCGGTGACGACCGCCGTCGCCGGCGGGATACTCGCGGCCGGATCGGCGGCGTTCCTGCTCCGTCCGATGGAGACGCCGACCCCGCCCGCCGAACCGGTACCCGTGGTCGCCGCACCCACGACGGCGGCGCCGACGCTCGTGCGTACCTCGACGGCCGCGGCGACCTCGCGGCCACCGCGCCGGACCACCGCGGCGCCGACGTCGGCACGGCGCAGTCCGACGGGGTCACCCATCCTCGCGGTCGAACGTGGCCGGGTGTCGCTGGAGTCGGCCGACCGGAGCGGGCAGTACGTCACGCTGGTCGAGGACCTGGGCACGCTCGTGAACGTCGGCGGGGACGCGGCGGCCCGGCAGCGGGCCACGTTCGAGGTCGTCGCGGGCCTGGCCGACGCCCGCTGCCTGTCCCTTCGCCTGCCGGACGGCCGGTACCTGCGGCATGTGTCGTGGCGGCTGCGGCCCGCCAGCGACGACGGGACCGTGCTCTTCCGGGAGGACTCCACGTTCTGCCCGCGGGCCGGCTCCGGCTCGGGTTCGGTGGTCTTCGAATCCTTCAACTACCCGGGCCGGTTCCTGCGGCACATCGACGAGGAGTTGTGGATCGATCCGTCGGACGGCACGGGCGGCTTCCGCGCGAGCAGTTCCTTCCGCCTCCGCCGGCCGCTGTCCGGCTAGCGACCGCCGCCGCGGGTCCCGCATAACAAGAATCCACAAGATTTTTGCCATGCGCTGAAGAAAAGCGCGAAGTTAAAAGTTGTTACGTCGAAGGTTTGCCGCAGGTCGTCCGAAATGCGTGCGCGGCGGGAAAGCATTTTCACTGTAGTTTCAGCAGCTCAACGCATTTTCTTAGGCCGATGTGTTGCGCGTCTCGGAAGCGTCTGGCACTCTCTGAAAACCGCGATGTTAGTGGCTTGTTTCGGCCGCGTTATGACGTCCTCAGGAATCCACCACCTTCTTGGGGCGATGTGTCGACGCGCTGTGTTAACGCTAACACGCGAGGTGATTGAAAGGACTGACGCTCATGAACCATCCGTCCCCTACGGGCCGACGCTCACGAAGGCCCTGGTTACGCGTGGCCGTGCCGGTAGTGGCGCTGAGCCTCGCCACCGGCGGCGCCGTGTTCGCGCTGTCCGGCACCGCGCAGGCCGGCACGACGCTGGGTGCGTCGGCGGCTGAGAAGGGTCGCTACTTCGGCGCCGCGATCGCGGCGGGCCGGCTGTCGGACTCCACGTACGTGTCGATCCTGAACCGGGAGTTCAACTCGGTGACGGCGGAGAACGAGATGAAGTGGGACGCCACCGAGCCGTCGCAGGGCAACTTCAATTTCTCCAACGGTGACCGGATCGCCAACCACGCGATCAGCCGGGGCATGAAGATCCGCGGGCACGCGTTGTTGTGGCACGCGCAGCAGCCGCCGTGGGCGCAGAACATGTCGGGTAGTGCGCTGCGCAACGCCGCGATCAACCACGTGACCCGGGTGGCCTCGTACTACCGGGGCAAGATCCATTCGTGGGATGTGGTGAACGAGGCGTTCGCCGACGGGAACAGCGGCGCGCGCCGCGATTCGAACCTCCAGCGCACCGGCAACGACTGGATCGAGGCGGCGTTCCGTGCCGCGCGGGCCGCCGACCCGGGCGCCAAGCTCTGCTACAACGACTACAACACCGACAGCATCAACCCGAAGTCGACCGCCGTGTACAACATGGTCCGCGACTTCAAGTCCCGGGGCGTACCGATCGACTGCGTCGGGTTGCAGTCGCACTTCGGGACCACGATCCCCAGTGACTACCAGGCCAACATCCAGCGTTTCGCCGACCTGGGCGTCGACGTCCAGATCACCGAGCTCGACATCATGCAGGGCTCCAACCAGGCCAACGCGTATGCGCAGGTCGTGCGGGCGTGCCTGGCGGTCTCCCGGTGCACCGGGATCACGGTGTGGGGCATCCGCGACAGCGACTCGTGGCGCGGCGGCGACAACGCCCTGCTGTTCGACGCGAGCGGCAACAAGAAGGCCGCCTACACCTCCACCCTCAACGCCCTCAACGCCGGCAACCCGGTGCCGACCTCGTCGGCGCCGCAGACCGGCGGGTCGACCACGATCGACACCAACGCCTGGTACGTGCTGGTCAACCGCAACAGCGGCAAGGCGCTGGACGTGTACAACCTGGCCACCAACGACGGCGCGCGGATCACGCAGTGGTCGCGCAACAGCCAGAACCAGCAGCAGTGGCAGTTCGTCGACTCCGGCGGCGGCTACTACCGCGTCAAGTCACGGCTGTCCGGCAAGGTGCTCGACGTCTACAACTGGTCGACCGCCAACGGCGGCTCGATCGTGCAGTGGTCGGACACCAACGGCAACAACCAGCAGTGGCGGCCCGTGATGTCCTCGGGCGGCTACTTCCGGCTGATCAGCCGGCACAGCAACAAGGCACTCGAGGTGCAGGGCGCCTCGACCGCTGACGGGGCCAACATCGTGCAGTACGACGACTGGGGCGGCAACAACCAGCAGTGGCAGCTCGTCCGCGTCGGCTGAGCCGATCGCAACACAATCTGAAAGGAGACGCTCGTGTCGATCACGAGTGAAGTCCCACCTGTCCGCCGCAGGCGCGGCTGGCGGTCGGGGTTGGCCGCCGGCCTGGCCCTGGTCACCGCGGCGGGCGTGGCGGTGGCGGTGAACGTGACGTCGGCCGAGGCCGCGACCGTGGACACCAGCGCCTGGTACGTGCTGGTCAACCGCAACAGCGGCAAGGCGCTGGACGTGTACAACCTGGCCACCAACGACGGCGCGCGGATCACGCAGTGGTCGCGCAACGACCAGAACCAGCAGCAGTGGCAGTTCGTCGACTCCGGCGGCGGCTACTACCGGATCAAGTCACGCCACTCGGGCAAGGTGCTCGACGTCTACAACTGGTCGACCGCCAACGGCGGCTCGATCGTGCAGTGGTCGGACACCAACGGCA
>JAEZGP010000781.1 GCA_023437285.1 Actinomycetes bacterium
AGCGGCTGGACTACCTCAGCCGGCTGGGCCGCAGCGCCACCGGCGCCTTCGCCAGGGCCCTCGCAGCCGGCGACCGGGACGCCTCCGCCGCCGTCGAGCTGGGCGGCGCGCTCGCCGAGCAGCAGGCCCAGGTGCGCCGGGAGCGCCGGGAACTCATCGAGCGCCGCAAGCGCGTCGAGGAGCAGATCGCGGCGTACCAGCGCGGGCTGGAGGCGCGCAAGCGCCAACGCGACCCCGACCGGCAGTCCGCCACCGTCGCCCTGGCGCTCACCCCGTCCGGCGACACCGGCCAGGTCACGCTGGAGCTGTCGTACCTGGTGGACGGCGCCGGCTGGCACAGCGCGTACGACCTGCGGCTGACCGAGCAGACCCTGAACGTCACCTGGTTCGGCGTGATCACCCAGCGTACGGGGGAGGACTGGCCCGAGTGCGACCTGCGGCTGTCCACCGCCCGCCCGTCCGGGCAGGTGATCGTGCCCGAGCTGGACCCCTGGTACCTCGACCGGATGCGGCCCGTGCCGCCGCCCATGCCCGCGCCCCGCGGCGCCGGGCCGATGTACGCCGCCATGGCGGCACCGGCCAGCGCGCCGGCCGCGGAGCCGTACGCGGCGGCGATGGACGCCGAGGCCGTCTCCCCGATCACCGGCGTGAGCGCCTCGGTCGAGCAGGGCGTGACCGCCGCCACGTACCAGCCGGCCCGGCCGGTGGCCGTGCCCGCCGACGGCGGGGCCCACCGCGCCACGGTCGCGGTGATCGAGCTGGAGGCGGCGCTGGACTACCTAACGGCCCCCGTACGCGGGGCGGAGGCGCACCTGCGCGCGGTGGTGACCAACAGCTCCACCCACACGCTGCTGCCCGGCCTGGCGGCGGTGTTCCACGGGGGCGACTTCATCGGCAGCACCGCGCTGCAGACGTGGGCGCCCGGCGAGGAGGTCGAGCTGGCCCTCGGCGTGGACGACCGCCTGCGGGTGGAGCGCGAGCTGGTGCGGCGCACCTCCAGCAAGGCCGTACTCGGCTCGACGCGCCGACTGGAGACCGAACACAAGATCACTGTGCGCAATCACACGCCCCGGGCGGCCCGGGTCACCGTGCTCGATCAGCTTCCCGTGTCGAAGGACCCGGACATCACGGTGCGCGAAGCGCGCGTCGATCCGGCGCCGGCCGAGCGCACCGACCTGGGCGTACTGACCTGGGTTCTTGATCTTGAGCCCGGCGCGGTACGCGAGATCCACCTCGGGGTACGCGTGGAACTGGGCCGCGGCGTGACCGTTGTCGGTTGGCGGGAGTGAACCTCGCCAGATCCCCGCGCGTTTATCGGGTTAGCCAATCCTTTTGCCTGGGTAAGCCGAATAGCTTGGTGAGTCCGGTCACGGTAAGGGGTGCCGTGCGGCGCGCTCGTCACCCGAATGTGACGCAGGCGACGCCGGGAACGGAATCATCGCGGCCCCGACTCTGTTGTGTCAGGGGCACAGCCCAAGGGCACAACCCGATCGGGGCGTGCGACGACGGGGAGGGACCCGAGCAGTGGTGAAGACAACGGTACTACGAACCGACGAAGTCGCCGAGGAGCGCGACCTGGTTGGTGTCTACCTGCACGAGATCTCGAAGACCCCGCTGCTCGACGCGGCTCAGGAAGTCGACCTTTCCCGGGCGATCGAGGCGGGGCTCTACGCCGAATATCTGTTGGACGAGGGGTCGATCCCCGACGGCGCCACCGAGGACGAACTGCGCCGCCTCGTGGCCGACGGAGCCGACGCCAAGGACGTGTTCATCCGCGCCAACCTGCGCCTGGTGGTGTCGATCGCGCGGCGCTACGTCCGCTCCGGCATGCCGATGCTCGACCTCATCCAGGAGGGCAACACCGGCCTGGTGCGGGCCGTGGAGAAGTTCGACTACGTGCGCGGCTACAAGTTCTCGACGTACGCGACCTGGTGGATCCGCCAGGCGATCAGTCGGGCCATCGCCCAGCAGGAGCGCACCGTGCGGCTGCCCGTCCACCTCGTGGAGGACGTCAACCGGATGCGCAACGTCGCCCGGCAGTACACCCGCGAGCACGGCGCCGAGCCGGAGCCCGAGCAGCTGGCCAAGGCCATGGGCGTGCCGCTGGAGCGGGTCACGGAGCTCAAGCGCTGGTCGCAGGACACCGTGTCGCTGGACACCCCGGTCGGCGACGACGGCGACACCAATCTCGGCGACCTGGTCTCCGACGCCGACGCGCCGTCGCCGGAGGAGCTGGTGCTCGCCGCCATGGAGCGCCAGCGCATCGAGGGCCTGCTCAACCACCTCGACGACCGCTCCGCGGGCATCATGCGGGCCCGCTACGGGCTGGAGGACGGGCGGGAGCACTCGCTCACCGAGGTCGCGTCGCGGTTCTCGCTCTCCCGCGAGCGCATCCGCCAGCTGGAGATCCAGGCGCTCGGCCGGCTGCGGGAACTGGCCCGCTCCGAGGGCCTGCGCGCGGCGTAGCCACATGACAACAAGAAAGGGCCGGACCCGTTCAGGGCCGGCCCTTTCTTTGTCGCCCGGTCAGTCGGGGTCGCCGCACACCCGCCAGGTCTCGCCCTCTTTGACCATCGGGATGATGTGGCGCTCCCGCGTGCCGTCGGTGTTGGTCCGCTCGATGGTGACGTCGCCGTCGGCCAGGCCGTTGCGGTTCGCGACATTGAAGCCGACGATCTTGTACCCGTTCAGCGGCTTGGCGCTCACCGCGGCCACGAACTCCGCCTGGCTGTACTGGTCGCGTACCCGCCCGCACAGGCGCCCGTACGCCGTCTCGTAGTTGGCGGCCCGCACGTCGTTGAGGTAGCCGGAGGCGGCGTCGCGCATCGGCTGCGTGGCGTTGTCCACGGTGCGGTAGATGAAGTAGAGGCCGGTGGCGACCGTACCGCCGCACAGCACCACCACGGCCACGGCCGAGATGATCACTATCTTGACAACACTGCGCTTCTTCGGCTGGGGCTGCTGATACGGGTCCCAGCCCGGGGGTGGAGGCGACGACATGCGCCGAACCTTATCGGCCCGGCGCACGTCGTCGCCGTCCGTCACGCGACGCGGGCGTACCCGTAAATCGACATCATGTCGACCGAGGCGACCTTCACGACCTCGCCGAACGTCGGCGAGTGGATGACCTTGCCGTCGCCCACGTAGATCGCCACGTGGCCGAGGCCGTTGTAGAAGACCAGGTCGCCGGCCTTGAGCTGGCTACGGCTGATCTTCGGCAGCTGGTTGTACTGCATCGCGGCGTTGTGCGGCAGCGAATAGCCCGCCGCCCGCCAGGCCGCCAGGGTCAGGCCCGAGCAGTCGTACCCGCTGGGGCCGGCGGCGGCCCACACGTACGGCTTGCCGAGGGCGCCGTAGGCGAAGCGCACCGCCACGCCGGCCTTGCCCGACACGTTGGGTGCCTGGGCACTGGAGCTGGAGCCGGACGTCGTGCGGGCGGCTTCCTGTGCCTGGCCGTACGCCTGGCGGCGCAGCTCGTACAGGTGCGCCAGCTCCTTGTCGATGTCCTTGCGCTTCGTGGCCAGCTCGTCGAGGGCCTTCTGCTGGCTCTTGACCAGCTCCGCGAGCTTGGCGGAGCGGCCCTCCTTGTCCTTGCGGGCCGCCAGGAACGCGTCGATCTCGCGCTGGTTCGCGGACGCGATGTGGTCGATGGTGGTGAGCCGGTCCACGGCCTTGGCGGCCGACCCGCTCTCCAGCACCGAACTCATCGCCGCGAAGTTGCCGCCCTTGTAGGCCCGCACCGCGATGGCGTTGACCTTCTCCTGCGCGGCGTCGATCTGCTCCTGCAGCGGCTTCATGCTCTTCTCGAGCGCCGCCGCCTCGGCCTTGCTCTTCTTCAGGTCCTCGCGGGTCTTGTTGTACTTCTCGACGACCGCCTCAAGCTTGGTCGACTTCGCGGCGATCTGCTTGCGCAGATCCTCGACGGATGGCGTGGCGTGCGCGGCGCTGGGCGCGATGAAGACGCCGGCGATGGCCGCGGCGACCAGCAACGGTCGCAGCACGCGAGCCACCCGCAGCAGCCTGCGGGCTGGTGGCACGGGGGGAACACTCCTTCTCCCACAACCGCCTACCGAGTTAGCTGACGGGTTCGGGCGGGAAGGAAGTTCGCCCTACCGTCCGTGGACCGGACGGATTCACCCCGGGGGACCGGAGCGTCGTGGTGACGTTCCGTAAGTGGGTCCCCGGTTCGGCGCCCCACCACGCGTACGGCCCGGGGGACTGGGCCGCCAGCAGGCGGTTTGCCGATTCGGCGGTGCCCGGTCGGGCCACCCGGGGGTGGGTGGCTGGGGCCAACCAGGCCATGACACCGTACGCGACCTGCGTGGGATTGGGTAGGCCAAGATGTCGTGGTTGTCGCCCAACGTCGCACTGATGTGTGAATTTGCTCTTTACTGTCCGTAACGAAGCGACCACCGTTGATGGGTCGACGGAAGTTAACGAGCGTTAAAGTTTGACAGGTTGCAGTTTGACATCTTCCCCAAACGCCGCAGGTGACCCACAATTTCCTCAGGGCCCTTAACGATCGGTTGGCCATCGCGATCAGCCAGATCGAACCTGTGATCTCATGTTGCGCCATAAACGCAAGGCGGCGCTCGGCTGCCACCGAACGCCGCCACTCCTGCTCAACCCGCGCGTACGAGTTGTAGGAGAACGAAATGAAGCTTAGTCACGTGGGCGGCCACCACGCCAGCCCTGAGTGCCCAGGCCTACACGAAACGTTATTCTCGCCCCGGCCAGGCATCGTGATCACCGAGAGTTGCCTTCAGGTTCGTGGTACCTGGCACCCGATCAGCGAACTGACCGACCTGTCGGTCGCCCGCGGCGCCAGCCACCCGTCGGCACAGACCTTGTCGGTCAGCGCCATCTGTGTCGCCGTCATCGGCCTCGCGGCCGTGATCGGCATGGACGACATCCTGGCCCGCTGCGCCGTGGGCGGCGTCACGATCTGCCTGATCGCGGCGCTCGCCGGTACGGCGGTGCGCAGCTGGCACAGCCGGCCCTACGAGCTGTGGGTGCGCTGCCGGGGCGACTGGCTGCACATCTACGCCAGCCGCGACGCCGTCGAGTTCGGCAAGGTCAAGCGGACGGTCTACCGGCTCATCGGCCGACCGAACCCCGCCTCGTACTGATCCACTCCGGGGGGACCGAGGGCGGCTACCTCAGCCGCCCTCGGCGCGGAAAAGGGCGCGCGCACTCCTCATCCTCGACAGCGCGAGGTCGCTCAGGTCATCTCGTCGCGGACGCGGGCGATGAGAGCGCGGGAGTCCGCCGCGCTGAGTGCGGCGTCCTCGAGGCGGCGCATGATCGTCGAGTACTTGGCGATCTCGTCAACGTCGTCGGAGAGCAGCCGGTCATCCGAGCCACGCTCCATGTAGAGCACGTCGGCGTCCTGCGTCTCGCCGAAGTGCAGGATCGTGA
This sequence comes from Actinomycetes bacterium, assembly GCA_023437285.1. Classification (GTDB taxonomy): domain Bacteria; phylum Actinomycetota; class Actinomycetes; order Mycobacteriales; family Micromonosporaceae; genus Luedemannella. The sequence goes on from JAEZGP010000781.1 coordinate 5,419, forward strand.
AGGCGCCGAAGACCATGCCCGGATGCGCCGCGGCCCGCCACGGGACCACCGTGATGTCGACGGTGTCGCGCTCGGCCAGGCTCAGCAGGTGCTGGAGCTGCTCCCGCATGGTCTGGCTGCCGCCCACCGGGCGGTGCAGCACGGCCTCGTCCAGGATGGCGCTCACCCGGGGCGGCCTGTCGCGCTCCATGGTGTCCCGCTGACGCGTCAGGCGTACGTCCATGCGGGTGTGGAAGCTCTCCTCCGTCGGCGGCGGGATGGCGCAGTCGCGCAGGATGGCCGCGGCGTAGGCCTCCGTCTGCAACAGACCGGGCACGAGCATGGGGTGGAAGTGGCGTAGCCGGGTGGCCTCCGCCTCAAAGCCGATGAGCATCCGCTGCTGCGCGCTGACCTCCTCGTCCTTAATGGACGACCACCAGCTGCGCTTGCGCGACAGGCGGGCGAGTTCCTCGAGCTCCCGCAGATGCTCGGCGCCGGTCACGCCGTACAGGTCCACCAGGGCGCGCAGGTCGGTGATGCTGAGGCCGACGGAGCCGGCCTCAATCCTGATCACTTTGGACGTCGACCAGGAGAGGCTTTCCGCGACCTGCTCCTGCGTGAGTTCCGCCGCCTCCCGGGCGGCCCGCAGCTCGGCCTTCAGCCGACGCCGGGGGATCGTCGGTCCGTGGGGCACCGTCCGCCACCTCCCGTTGCCGATCGGGCAGGTTTCACGCACGAAAAATCGACGAGTCGGAACCGGGTAACACTGGTGCGGGCGATCACTTGCTGGCACTATGCCACATGGCAGATTGCAACCCTATCACTTAACGGCTGTTAAAACCACCGTTGATGAGGGTTTTTACATATAGACCGGAATAACGAGGAGCACCGATGCCACTCGTATCGGGAGACAGCACCGCGCGCGCGATCGCGCCGTCCTGGGTCCGCAGCAGCAAATGCCACACCGCGAGCTGCTGCGTCGAAGTGAGCATGGTCGACCCGGACCACGTCCTGCTGCGCAGCTCGGTCACCCCCGAGCGAGGTGTCCTCGCTTTCTCGCCCGATAGCTGGGCTGCCTTCATCGCCGCGGTCCGCGAAGGCGACTTCGACCGCTGATCGCCCGCGTCCCGTGGGAACGGTGCCTACGGGCGGGTTCCCACGTGGACGGTGCGCGCCTCCAGGCGGTACATGTCCTCGCGGTGGCCCAGCCAGTACCGGTCGTGGGGATCGAGCAGCCGGGTCCAGACCGCGTCGTCCTCGGGCGTGAGCGCGGCGACCTGGCGGGCGTTGCCCACGCGCGTGGCGAGCCAGGCCAGTACCCGCTTCCTGCGGTCCGCGGGCAGCGGGGCACGGTGCTCGATGAGCAGGCTCACCGTGTCGACGAGCGCGAGGCCGGCCCGGTGCAGGACCTCCGTCCAGCCGTACGGCAGGGGCTTGCTGCCCGGAGTGTCGCTGCGCACCTTCGTGTAGAACGGCGCCTGGGCCGCCTCCAGCCGGGCCTCCAGGCCGGGTGCGCCGATCTCCAGCTCGTACGGCAGGTGGCGGGGCATCAGGCCCGACTCGTAGATGGCCAGCCGGCCGCCCGGGGCGACCAGCTCGGCGAGCTTGTCGACCGTGCCCTGCTGGTCGCCGAGGTGGTGCACCATCGCCGCCGCCCACACGAGGTCCGGCGCCCCGCCGATCGCGGACAGCAGCTCATCGACGCTGTCCTCGACCGAACCCTCGGCGAACGTCAGACGCGAGTGCCGGGCGGGCAGGCGCGTGACAACGTGACGCCGGGCCGAGGCGAGCAGGTCCTCGGACACGTCGAGCGCCACGACCGTCGCGTCGTCGGGCAGCGCGGTCGCCATGGCCAGGGCCATGCCCGCGCCGCCACAGCCGA
>JAEZGP010000787.1 GCA_023437285.1 Actinomycetes bacterium
CCCCCCCCCCCCGCCCCCGCCCCCCCGGGGGGCGCCGCCGGCCGGGTGCGCCTGCCACCCCGCGAGGTAGCTACCCCGGCTCGACGGCGACGTTGTGCGGGTACGCCGGGTCGACCCGGACGGGCAGCAGCGTGCCGGGCCCGATGGAGTCCCACGCGGCCCGGCCGCGCAGCACGTGCGTCGCGACGGCGGGGTACGGCGCCCGGTCCGGCACGGTCACCTCGAGCCGGAGGATGACGACGAGGTCCACCTGGTCGAGGACCGTGCCCGAGTTCCGTACGGACAGCACCCGGCCGGAGCCGGGCGTTCCGCGTCGCAGAAGCGCGGGAGGGTTCAGCATGGTGATGTCCGGCGTGGCCCGCACCAGGATCGCGCCGACCGCCACGACGGTGGTGCAGACCCTCCCAAGCGTCCACAAAGGTGCGTTGCCGCAGAGGGATGGTGGGTTGGCGCGGGCGTCCGTGGCAGGATGCGGTGCTATGCCGCTGACTCGACGGGCATTCCTCGGGACCGGCGCGGCCGTCGCCGCGGCCGCCGTCACCGGCTGTGCCCGCGATGAACCCACGGCGCTTTGGCGCGACGCGGGGGCGACCGCCGAGCCCGGCACCGGGGCGGTCGACCGGCCGTCGCCGTCCCCGTCGCCCAGCGCCAGGCGACGGCCGCCACCGACCGGTGCCCCGTACACGGCGAAGTTGACGTCGACCCTGCAGCGCTACCTCGCGCCGACCGCGGAGAACCCCAACCATCCCACGTACGCGGGTGCGGTCGCGTTGGTGATGGTCAACGGCAAGGTGACCGCGCACGTGGCGGTCGGGCACGCGCTGCGTTACGGGGCCGGGCCGGTGGAGCTGCCGGAGGCGAAGCGGGTCGCCATGCGGCCCGACTCGATCTTCGATCTGGCGTCGCTCACCAAGGTGTACACGTCGATCCTGTTGTTGCAGCAGGTCGAGCGCGGCAAGGTCGACCTGGACGCCCCCGTGGTGGACTACCTGCCGGGCTTCACGGGCGCCGGGAAGTCCGCGATCACCGTACGGATGCTGCTCACGCACACCAGCGGGCTGCCGGTCGGCGCGAAGATCTCCGCGGTGTCCGGCCTGGCCGCGCGGCGCGCGGCCGTCCTCGCCACCCCGCTGCTGTCCGGCGCCACGCCCGGCGACACCTTCCGGTACTCCAGCACCGGCCTGCTCGTGGCCGCCCAACTGGTCGAGAAGGTCACCGGCAAGGGCCTCGACGCCGCGCTGCGGGCCGGCATCACCGGCCCGCTCGGGCTGCGCGATACCGGGTTCAACCCGCTGGGCTGGCTCAGCGCCAGCGCGAGATCCGGCCGGCTCGTCGCCACGGACGCGCGTTCGTCGCGCGGCCTGCTGCGCGGCGTGGTGCACGACGACGTGACCAACCAGCTCGGCGGCGTCGCCGGCAGCGCGGGCGTGTTCGCCACCGCGGCCGACGTGGCGGCCGTGGGCCAGGCGCTGCTGTCCGGCGGCGGCGGCCTGCTCAAGGCCGGCACGGTCAAGGCGATGCTCACGAACTACAACAAGGGCCTGCCCGCGATCGACCCCGACCGGCCGGGCCGCCCGTCCGATCACGGCCTGGGCGTCACGCTGCGCCAGCCCTGGTTCATGGGCCGACTGTCGGCCGCGTCGACGTTCGGGCACACGGGCTTCACCGGTACGTCGCTGCTGGTCGAGCCGCGCCGCAAGCTGGTGCTGGTGCTGCTCACCAACCGCGCGCATCCCAACTGGAGCTGGGCCAACCCCGACCCGATGCGCGCGGCGGTCGCCAACGTCCTCGCCGACGCCCTCAGCTGACGGCGCGGGCGAACCAGACCTCCTCGGCCGGCCAGCGCCGCGCCCACTCGTCGGGCAGTTGCGGAAAGTCGGTGTTGGTCGCTCCCGGCGGCACCCGTACCTCGATGAGGTCCTCGACGATCAGGCCGCACCGGGTCAGCAGCCTGATCCATTCGCCGTGCGGCAGGGCAAAGAGCTGGTACTCGCCGCCCTCGTCGTCGCGGCGCACCACCCGGTGCAGCCCGAACAGGTCGCGCACCAGCCGGTCGGTCGCGGGGCCCTCCTCGGGTACGCACAGGCGCGCCAGCGTGGACTGCGCCATGAAGACCAGGCGCCCACCGGGCAGCAGCAGCCGGGCGGCCTCCGGAATCCACCGGTACGGGTCGCACCACACGGACGCGCCGTACTCGCTGATCACCAGGTCGGCGCAGCCGTCGCGCAGCGGCACCCGCTCGGCGTCGGCGAGCACCAGCGGGAAGCGCGGCCCGACCGCGTCCTGCAGGCGCCGCGCCGTGTCCAGCTGTCGGGCCGAGACGTCCACGCCGACCGGCCGCGCGCCGCCACGGGCCAGCCACGCCGACACGTACCCCGTGCCGCAGCCCAGCTCGACCACGGACAGCCCGGCGAGCCGCGCCGGTAGGACCGGCAGCCGCGACTGCGGGACGCGCCACATTCCCCAGTACGGCTCGACGGCGGTCCATCTGGCGTGCGCGTCCTGCTCGAACCAGTCCCCGACGTGCTCGTCCCACTGCCGCCGGGTGACCGGCACGTGGTCGCCCGCCTCCGCTGCCATGCGGCCATCGTAGGGATTTCCCGGACGGGCGGCGCCCGGACTTTCGTGGGCGGCCTCCACCTCGGGGGCCGGCGACCGGGTCCTAAGGACCGGCGATCGGCACCTCAGGCGGAGGCACCGGCGGCACCGCGCGGGCACCGTGGAGCCATGACCATGCTGCTGTTACGGCCCGGCGCTCCGGTGGCGCCGCACCCGCGGGCGACCCTCCACATCGACCTCGGCGCTGTCACCGCGAACGTACGCACCATCAAGTCCCGTACCCCCGGCGAGTTGATGGCCGTCGTGAAAGCCGACGGGTTCGGCCACGGCCAGGTCGACATCGCCCGCGCTGCGCTCGCCGGCGGCGCGACCCGGCTGGGCGTCACCAGCATCGACGAGGCCCGGCCGCTGCGCGCAGCGGGGCTGACCCAGCGCGTACTGAGCTGGCTCAATCCGCTGGGCGCGGACTTCGCCGCGGCGGCCCGGCTGGACATCGAGCTGGGCGTGCCCGGGCTGGACCACCTGCACGCGATCACCCGGCGCGCCCCCGGCGCGCGCGTTCACCTGCAGCTGGACACCGGGATGGGACGCGACGGGGCCGAGCCCGCCCAATGGGATCGGCTGTGCCGCGCCGCCCGGGAGGCCGAGTTGGGCGGTCAGCTCCGCGTCGTCGGGATCATGGGTCACCTGCCCTGCGCCGACCGGCCCGGTCATGCCGCCAACGCGCGGGGACGGGACCGGTTCGCTTGGGGTCTGCGGGTGGCCCGGGCGGCCGGGCTGCGGCCGGCCGACCATCACCTCGCCGCGACGGCCGCCACGCTCAGCGATCCGCTGTCGCACCACACGATGAGCCGCGTCGGCGCGGGCCTGGTGGGCATCGACGAGTCCGGCACGGCGCGGCTGCGGCCCGCCCTCACGCTGACCGCCCCGCTGGTGAGCGTCCGCAGCGCGCCGGCCGGCACCGCCGTGGGCTACGGGCACACGTGGACGGCCCGGCGGGCGACCCGGCTGGGCCTGATCCCGGTCGGCTACGCCGACGGGCTTCCCCGGCTCGCCTCCGGCCGCGCGGAGGTCTGGGTCGCCGGCACCCGCCGCCCCGTCGTGGGCCGCATTTCCATGGACATGACCGTCATCGACCTTGGACCTGGCTCACCGGCATCCGTCGGCGATCCGGTGACGGTCTTCGGCCCGGGGGACGGGGGTGAGCCGACCGCGGCGCAGTGGGCCGGCTGGGCGGAAACCGTCGAACACGAGATCGTCACCGGCCTCGGTGCCCGGTTGCACCGACGGAGCGCCTCGTGAGCCCCATCCGCGTCGCCGTGATCGGCGGCGGCCGCAACTGCGAACACGACGTCTCGCTGGCGTCGGCCGCCGCGGTGGCGGAAGGCCTGGAAAAGTCCGGGTACGACGCCATCCGCCTCACCATCGATCCCGCCGGGGTCTGGCGCGACCGGGAGGGCCGCCCGATCGGTCTGGTCGGGGCGGTCCATGTCCTGCGGTCCTGCGCGGTGGCCTTCCCGGTGCTGCACGGCCCGCACGGCGAGGACGGCACCCTCGCGGCGTTGTGCGATCTCGCCGACGTGCCGTGGGTGGGCTCATCGCTCGGCGCGGGCGCGCTCGCGATGGACAAGTGGGTCACCAAGCTGGTCGCGGGCGCGGTCGGCATCGCCACGGCGCCCGGCCGCCTGCTTACGCGCGGCGGGGCCGGCTCGTGCGCCTTCACGCATCCGGTCGTGGTCAAGCCCGTCGCCGCGGGGTCCAGCCACGGGGTCACCCTGGTCCGCGAGGCGGCCGGGCTCGGCCCGGCCCTGGACGCCGCGTTCGCCCACGACGACCGGGTACTCGTAGAGGATCTTGTGGTGGGGCGGGAGATCGATGTCGCGATCCTGGGCCGCCCCGGCGGATCGCGGGTCGTCGCGCCGGCGTTGGAGATCGTCGTACCCGAGGGGGAGATCTTCGATCTCGCCGCCAAGTACGGCGGCTTCCCGGACTTCCGCATCCCGGCCCCGCTGGACGACGAGGTCCGCAAGCAGCTCGAGCAGGCCGCCGTGAGCATGTACGACGCGCTGGGCTGCGCCGGGGTCGCCCGGATCGACTTCTTCGTCACGGAGGACGGGCCGGTGCTCAATGAGGTCAACACGATGCCCGGCTTCACCTCGCAGTCCCAGGTACCCAGAATGTTCGCTGCGACGGGAATTCCCTTTAATGTCCTGCTCGACCTGCTGGTGCGCGATGCGCTGGCGGCCTGAGACCGCGTGGCGGTCGTCACCCGCTTTGCAGGTCAAGCCCCACGGATGGTTCCCTTGCGGGGACCTACCCCCACCCACCTGGACGATCGGATGAGCGAAACGGGCTGGCGCCGCCCATGGTTGCCCGAGGCGATCGCGGCGTTCACAGTGCTGGTCGTCGGGTTCACCGAGGCCGCCCTGTTCTGGGCGATGACGGGAGGCCACGTCGCAGGCTTCGCGCAGGCACTGGTGGTCGCGGTCGCGGTCGGGATGTGCCGGCGGGCGCCGGGCGCGGCGCTTGGGCTTGTCTGGGCGCTGGGCCTGTTCCATGTGCTGTCCCACGCGCCGATCATGTTGAGCGAGTTCGCGTTGACGGCCGTGTTCTTCGGCGGCGCGCGGTGGGGCCGCCCGCTGACCGTCGTGAGCAGCGCGCTGTCGGTGCCGCTGGCCGTGGTCGTGGCGTTCGTCCTGCACGAGGGTCGGGTGGTCAGCCTGTACATGCTCCTCACCGGATCCAGACCGGGCGGCATGCTCCGCGCGGAGCCGACGGAGCAGCTGATCCTGTCGCTGATCGGGTTGCTGGTCGTCGCCGCCCCCTGGCCGGCGGGGCTGGTCATGCGCTCCCTCGACCGGGCGAGCACCTCGCGGGCCTCGATGCTGGCGGCGGAGGAGACGGCGGCCGGGGCGCTGCGCGAGACGGAGTATGCCCGCGAGGTCGCGCACCTGCGCGATCAGCAGACCCGCCTGGCGCGTGACGTCCACGACGTGGTCGGCCACTCCCTCGCGGTGATCCTGGCGCAGGCCGAGTCGGGCCAGTACCTGGACGACACCGGGAAGCTGAAGAAGGCCATGCGGACGATCGCCACCACGGCGCGCTCCTCCCTGCAGGATGTCCGGCAGGTGCTCTCCACGACCCAGGACGCGACCACGGGGCGCGATGACGCCGACCGGCTCGACGACCTGATCGTCGGAGCGCGCGGCAGCGGACACGAGATCGTCGCGACCGAGCTGGGCACCCCGCGCCCACTGCCCCGGGAGGCGGCCGCGGTCGCCTACCGGGTGTTCCAGGAGATGCTCACCAACGCCATCAAGCACGGTCGGCGCGACCAGCCGATCACGGCCGAGCGGCACTGGCCGGCACCCCCAGCGGCCGGCGGCGTCACCGACACCTTGCGCATCGAGGTGACCAACATGGCCGAGGCCACCACCGGTGACGACGGCGCCGGACGCGGCCTGGACGGCATGCGGCGACGGCTTGAGGCCATCGGCGGTCACCTCGACGTGCGCCGCCGCGAGCAGGCCTCCGCCGTCAGCTTCACCGTCACCGCGTTCGTGCCCGTCCGGAACGGCGCGGGATGAGCGATGACATCACCGTCCTGCTCGTCGACGATCAGGAGCTCTTCCGTGAAGGGGTACGGGTCATCGTCGACGCGCAGGAGGGCATGCGCGTGGTCGGCGCGGCCGGCGATGGTATGGCGGCCGTCCGCCTGGTCGACGACCTGCAACCCGACGTCGTGCTGATGGACATCCGGATGCCGGAGATGGACGGCGTGGAGGCGTCCCGGCAGATCTTCGCGCCCGAGCGGGCCGCCCGGCGGAGCAAGCCCGTCCGCGTGATCGTGCTGACGACCTTCAACCTGGACGACCGGGCGGCCACCGCGATCCGCCACGGCGCCAGCGGCTTCCTGCTCAAGGACACCACGCCGCTGATGCTGCGCGACGCTATCCGTACGGTCCACGGCGGCAACGCCGTGCTCGCCCCGCAGGACCTGGCCACCCTGCTGGACCGGCAGTTCCGGGCCGAGACGCCGCCGCCCGCGGCGTTTTTGGGGCTCACCGACAAGGAACGCGAGGTGTTCACCGCCGTGGCCCGGGGCCTGTCCAACGCGGAGATCGCCGGCACGGTCTTCGCCAGCGAGTCCACGGTCAAGACCCATGTGGGTGCGATCCTGCGCAAGCTGGCGCTGCGCGACCGCGTCCAGATCGTCGTGTTCGCCCACGAACACGGCCTGGTGCGGTGACCGCCGGCCCATCGGTAATGTCATCCACATGAATCCGGACGATGTCGCCGCCCGGCTCGGGGTGGCCGGCGAGGACGTCGAACGCGTCCGTACGTTGGCAGGCGACCTGCCGTCGGCGCCGTTGCCCGCCAAAGCCGACGCCCCCGCGATCCTGGACCGGCTCGCCGTGCCAGCCGACGACGCCGCCGAGATCATGGCGGGCTGGCCCGACCCGGACTCTCCACTGTGGTCCGATGAGCTGCGCTGGCTGCTCGACCGGTCCATCGCCCTTGTCCGCGCCGACCTCGGCGGCAACGGCTGGCTGCCGCCCGGCCCGGAGCTGCCGCGCGAGCGGGGTCCCGCCTGGCGGCATCTCTACGTGTACGCGTACCTGGCCCTGGTCGACGTCGTCATGGCGTACCACCGCGACCACGGCATCGATGAGGCCGTGTCGTGGGCGACCCTCGCGGACCTGGGCCGCAACCTCGCGGTCGACCGACGGATGAACGGCGAGGGCTGGCCGGTCATGCAGAGCTGGCTGACCCTGCACACGCGCGGCAGCCTCTACGAGCTGGGTCGGTTGCAGCACCAGCGCGGCGAGGGCGCCATCGGCCTGCACATCCCGGATGCCGGGCCGCTGACCCCGGCGGCGATCGACGCGTCGCTCGACCAGGCCCGGGCGTTCTTCCCCCGCCATTTTCCCGACGAGCCCTACACGACGTTCTCCTGCGGCTCGTGGCTGCTCGATCCGCAACTGTTGGAGTACCTGCCCGAGGACTCCAACATCGTGCGCTTCCAGCGCAGGTTCGAGCTGGAACCCTACGAGGAGTCCGAGGGCATCGACGGCGACGTCGAGGTGCTGCGGTTCGTGTTCCGCACCCTGAGCACTCCGCTGGACCGGTTGCCGCGCCGTACGGCGCTGCAGCGAGCGGTCATCGACCACCTGGCGGCGGGCGGGCACTGGCGCTGGCACCGGGGCAGTTTCCCGTTCTAGCGCGGCCTCACCCGTGCGCGAACTGCGGTACGACGTCGGGGAACGACCCGTCGCCGAACAGGACGCGCGCCGCCATCGCCCGGCCGGCCCGCCCGCGCAGCGCGGCGATGGCCGCCTCGGCGGCCAGGGGCGACCG
>JAEZGP010000014.1 GCA_023437285.1 Actinomycetes bacterium
GTCGCCGGCAGCGGTACGGGCGCCGCGCCGAGGTCGACCTCGATGCCGGCGAAGCGCAGCACGTCGGTCACCACGCTGGCCACCGCCCGGCGGGCCGGCGGCACCGCGATCACCACCGCCACCGCGACCAGCACCGCCACGGCCGCGCCGAGCCGTACGCGCAGTTTGGCCAGGCCGCGGGAGGCGCGCGACTTGACGGTGCCGCGGGGCACCCCGAGGTCCTCGGCGGTCTCGGCCTCGCTCATGTCGAGCAGGAACCGGCGCACCACCACGTCCCGCTCGCCCTCGGGCAGCCCGCGCACGGCGTCGACCAGCAGCTGGCGGTCGGCGGCGACGAGCGCGGAGTCCACCGGGCGGTCGGGGCCAGCCTCGGACCGTGCGGTCACGGCGGCCACCCGGGCGGCCATGTCGTCGCGGCGACGGCGCGACCGGTGCAGGTTGCGGGTCTCGTTCGCGACGATGGCGAGCAGCCAGGCGCGAAACGGCGATTCGCCCCGGTAGTCAGCCAGCCGCCGGTACGCCTTGACGCAGGCCTCCTGGACCACGTCGTCGGTGTCGTCGCCCGCGCCGAGGAGCGTCGCGGTGCGGCGCGCGGCCGCGCGGTGGCGGCCGAGCAGCGTGTCGAAGGCCGCCCGGTCGCCCGCCCGGGCCAACCGCACAAGATCGCTGTCCTCCACCGTGTCCTCCCCGGTCCTGAGGTTCCCACCTGACCGACACCGCGGGAACCTATCCGGTTCCCGCGGTGTCAACGGCGCATGATGACTCGACGTCGCCTGCTCGCCACCGCAGGCATCGGCACCGTGGTAACCCTCGTCGGCTGCCGGGACACTAAGGACAGAAAACCAGCGGGTACGCCCGGGGGCGCACCCGACGTCCTCGTCGTGGACGTCGCCGACGGGGTGACGGCCGTGCGCGGCGCGCAGGTCGCGCCGGCCCTCGCGGCCGGCGTGCTGAGCCTGGACAGCTCGCGGCTGTTCAGCGCCGAGGCGGCCGGCGACAGCACGACCCTGCGCACGATCGACACCCGGTCCGGCAGCCTCGTGGGCACGCAGCGGCTCGCCGGCCGGTGGGTGCCCCGGGCCGGCGCGGCGGACGGTCGCCTCGTCGCGCTGACCGCGCCGGACGGGCCCGGGGCGACCGCTTTCCTGCCGGCCGGACGCAGGCGCACCGAGGTCGTCGTGGCCGGTCCCGACACGGAGATCGTGCGCCTGGACCTGCCCGGCAACCTCGTGCCGGACGCGTTCACGGCCGCCGGCGACGGGCTGTTCGTGCTCGACTGGCTCCCGGCCACCGCACCGCACCACTACCGGGTGCGCTGCGTCGACTTCGCCAGCCGGGCCCTCACGCCGCTCAACACGATCGCCAAGGTGCCGGTGCCGCCCGGCGCGGAGGAGGAGATGGCCGGCGAGGGCCGCCTCGCCGTGTTCAACCGGGAGCAGTCGATGCTCTACACGCTCTACACCCACCAGCCCGATCACCGGCACACCCGCGATCGCATCGCCGGCCGGTCCACCGGCGTGCACGCGTTCGTGCACAGCCTGCACCTCACCCAGCGGTGGGCGTACTGCGTGGACCTGCCCGCGCCGTTCGGCGAGGGCGCCGGGGCCGCCCACACGATCGCGGCCGCCCCCGGCGAGCATTCGGTCTACGTGCTCGACGCCGCGTCGGGCTCGCTGGCCGTCATCAACGCCGCCATGCTCGGCTCCGGCGCGCCGCAGCCACCCGCCGTCGTGTCCGTGCCCCGCTCCAGCGGCACGGCGTACGCCGCGGCGGCCGGCGACCTGCTGTTCCTGTCCGGGGACTCGTCGGTGCACGTGGTGAGCCCGCGCGACGGGTCGGTGGTGGCCACCTGGCCGGTGGCCGGCGAGATCCGGGGGCTGGCGGCCGGCCGCGACGGCAGCCGGCTGTACGTGGGGCGGCCCGACCGGGTGACGATGCTCGACGCGGCCACCGGCGCGGGGCTCGGCGACGTGGCCGTACCGGGGCTCGTGGCGCTGCGCCGCGCGATCTGAGCCAGCCGTGTCGCGGTGAGAGTTCCACCCCGTACGACACGCGGCACGGGGCCGACCACCCGGCGACCGAAACATTTCGCAGGTTCCTCGGAATCCATTCCCAACGGAGCCCGGACGTGGATATGTTTCGATTCCGTACGTTGGCCCACGTCGGTGAGCGGTGGAGGAACCATGACGAAAACGAGTCGGAAACTGATTGGCGCGGCCGCCGCCGTCGCCCTCGCGGCGGTGGCGGCTGTCACGACCATCACGTCCGCGTACGCGGAGTCCAACGGCGGCGTACGCGTCATGCCACTGGGCGACTCGATCACGGACGGGTTCAACGTGCCCGGCGGGTACCGCAACGGCCTGTGGCAGCGCCTCGTCGGCGGCGGCTACACCGTGGACTTCGTCGGCTCCCAGTTCAACGGCCCGAGCAGCCTCGGCGACCACGACCACGAGGGCCATTCCGGCTGGCGCATCGACCAACTGGACGCCAACATCGTCACCTGGCTGCGCAACTACACGCCCCGCACCGTGCTGCTGCACATCGGCACGAACGACATCACGCAGAACCGCGACCTGTCCAACGCCCCCAACCGGCTGTCCGGGCTGATCGACAAGATCACCTCGACAAGCCCGAGCACGGAGGTCTTCGTCGCGTCGATCATCCCGATCGGCTACGGCAACATGCAGGCCAGCGTGCGATCGTTCAACTCGGCGATTCCCGGCATGGTACAGGCCAAGGCGAACGCGGGACGCCGCGTGCACTTCGTCGACATGTACGCCGCGCTGACCACCGCCGACCTCGCCGACAACGTGCACCCCAACGCCACCGGGTACGACAAGATGGCCGCCGCCTGGTACGCCGCGCTACGTTCCGTACCCGGCAGCATCTCCAACGGCACGCCCACGTCCACGCCGCCCACCACCCGGCCCGCGACGTCCGCGCCGGTCACGTCGGCGGCGGTCACCTCCGCGCCGGTGTCGAGCCGCCCGCCGACCAGCGCCGCGGTCACCACCCGGCCGCCGACCAGCGCTCCCGTGACGGCCGGCGGCGCGTGCACGGCAACGTACTCCGTCGTCAACCAGTGGCCGGGCGGCTTCCAGGCGTCCGTGACCGTCGTGGCCGGTGCCGCGCCACTCAACGGCTGGACGGTGACCTGGACGTTCGGCAACGGCCAGACGATCAGCCAGGCGTGGAACGCCACGGTCACCACCTCCGGCGCCGCCGTGACCGCGCGCAATGTCAGCTACAACGGCTCCGTGGCCGCGGGGGCGAGCACCGAGTTCGGATTCCTGGCGTCGGCGGGCAGCACGAACACCGCGCCGAGCCTGACCTGCGCGGCAGGCTGAGTACCTGATGCGTCGCAGGGCGCTCGCCGGTCGGCGGGCGCCCCGCCGGCCTGGCCGCGTTGTGTGGGTACGGGTGCCCAGCTGTGCCGTGCGAGCGGGGACGCACTCCCGCTTTTGCCGGTAACATGACCGACCGCACGCCAACGCGGGTACCGGTCAGTCCATGATGGACGGTCGGTGTGCTGGGCCATCAGGAGGCAGGGGAAGTGACGCACGAGCGGCTGACCGCGTGGTGCGCCCGGGTGACGGAGTCGCGGCCGTTCGACATCGCCATCATCGTCCTGATCGGCGCCAACGCCATCGTCCTCGGCATCGAGACGTACCCGCACCTCGGCGTCGCCGAGCCGCTCCTGCGCGCCCTCGAATGGATCTTCCGCGTGGTGTTCGTCGCGGAGATCACCCTGCGCGTCCTGGCCTACGGCCGGCGGCCGCAGGACTTCTTCAAGCACGGCTGGAACATCTTCGACTTCGTGGTCATCGTCGCCGCGTTCCTGCCCGGCCTGCACGGCGACTCGGCGATGCTGCGCGTCATCCGCATCGCCCGGGTGCTGCGCCTGGTGCGGTTCTTTCCCGGCCTGCGTACGATCGTCGCCGCGCTGCTGCGCAGCCTGCCCGGCGTGACGGGGTTCCTGGCGCTGGCCGTGGTGACCCTCTACGTGTACGGCATGGCGGGCTGGCTGATCTTCGCCGAGCACCAGCCGGACGACTACGGCACCCTCGGGCGGGCCGCGCTCACCCTGTTTGTCCTGCTGTCGTTGGAGACGTTGCCCGACCTGATCGACCAGGGCCTGGCCCTGTCGCCCTGGACCCTTGTCTACTACATCAGCTACGTCATCGTGACGGTGAACCTGCTGCTCAACATCCTGATCGCGGTCATCGTGAACTCGATGGAGGAGGCGCGCCGGCTGGAGATGACCGAGAGCCTCGGCACCGACGAGGACCACGACGGCGTCCCCGACGACATCGACCGCATCATGATCAGCCAGCGCCTCGACGACCTGCGGGAACTGGTCGCCGAACTGGAACGCGAGCTGCGTATCGACCGGGAGCCCCACATCCGGTCGGAGCGGCCCACCACCGCGCACCAGCCTTAGCGGGGCCGGCTGCGGCACCGCGCGGAATCCGCCTGCGCCGTACCGCAACCCTGCCGATTCGGCGGACCGTCGCCGGGCCGATATCAACTATGCTCAGCGTGCGCCAAGGCGGAGGAGAGCCGGGTCGGAGGGATGGATGCCGGACGACGGGCACGACGGGTCGTCCCTGAGCATCAGCGTCCTCGGCGAGGTGAGCGCCGCCCGCGACGGGCGACCCCTCGACCTGGGCGGCCGCCGCCAGCGTTGCGTGCTCGCCCTGCTCGTGCTGGCCCGCGGCGACGCGGTCGGCGCCGATCGACTCGTACACGACCTGTGGGGCGAGGACGCCCCCGCCACGGCGACCGGCACGCTGCAGGCGTTCGTGTCGCACCTGCGTCGCCGGCTGGAGCCGGGCCGCACCGCCCGCTCGCGCGGCACCGTGATCGTCAGCGTCGGCCCCGGGTACGCGCTGCGCGTACCGGACGACGCCGTGGACGCGTGGCGCTTCGAGCGGGACCTGCAACGCGCCGCCGGGCTACCCGACCCCGCCGCCGCCGCGACCCTGCTGAGCGCCGCGTTGGACCTGTGGCGCGGACCGGCGCTCGTGGAGTACGCCGAGCACCGGTGGGCTCAGGCCGAGGCCGCCCGCCTCGGCGAGCTGCGCGAGGTGGCCCGCGAGCAGCTCATCGCCGCCCGCCTGGCGTGCGGGCAGAGCGCCGTGCTGGTACCCGAGATCGAGCGGCTGGTCGGCGAGCAACCGCTGCGCGAGGAGCGCTGGCGGCTGCTGGTCCTGGCGCTGTACCGGGCCCACCGGCAGGCCGACGCGCTCGCCGCGCTGCGCCGCGCGCGGCGCCTGCTCGCCGACGAACTGGGCGTCGACCCCGGCCCGGCGCTGCGCGAACTTGAGGCGGAGGTGCTCGCCCAGTCCCCCGCCCACGCCCAGCCCCCCCAGCCCACCAGTCTCTTATACACAAATGACC
>JAEZGP010000048.1 GCA_023437285.1 Actinomycetes bacterium
ACGAACCGGGGACTGCCGTGCTGGAACCGGGACCCGCCCAGCTCCGCCGCGAAGTCCAGGTCGACGTCGACGAGCCCAAGGTGCGACGCGAGCAGGTCCAGTTGCCCGTCCGGATGGCTGGCCTTGACCCGCTCCTTGGCGGCTTTCGGCGTGACGACGAACGAGGCGAGGTCGGGTGCCTTGCCGGAGTCCAGCGACGCACCGAACCACTGGAGGATGGTCTTCTCGTCGGCCAGCTCCTTTTCCCAGATGTCCGGCTGGTAGAAGCCAAACGTGAGGCTGGCCTGCGGATCAAGATCTACCAGGAGGACCTTCTGACCGCGCGCGGCCAGTTCCGCGCCGAGGTTGGCGGTAAGCGTAGTCTTCCCGACCCCGCCCTTGTAGTTGATCACTGAGACGACCGTCACGGTCCGTGAGCCTGCCACGGAACCGGCGTTCGCGCCGTCCGCCATCCGACGGCCGTGCGAGTCCGGGCGACTGTCACAGGCTCGGACTAACGTCAGGGCATGCGCCTGGCCACCTGGAACGTCAACTCCGTCACCGCCCGACTGCCGCGGCTGCTCGACTGGCTGCGGAGCACCGGGCCCGACGTCGTGTGCCTGCAGGAGACGAAGACTGCCACGTTCCCCGAGGCTGAGGTCGCCGAACTCGGCTACGAGGTGGCCGCGCACGGCGACGGCCGGTGGAACGGGGTGGCCCTGCTGTCCCGGGTAGGGCTCGCCGACGTGGAGCGTGGCTTCGCGGGTCAGCCCGGCTTCCCCGAGCCGGAGGCGCGCGCGATCGGCGCGACATGCGGCGGGGTACGGGTCTGGTCGGTGTACGTGCCGAACGGGCGCACCATCGACGACCCGCACTACACGTACAAGCTGAATTGGCTTTCCGCCCTGCGGGCGGCGCTCGCGCCGGCCCTGGCCGCCGGCACTCCCCTGGCGGTCTGCGGCGACTTCAATGTCGCGCCGACCGACGCCGACGTGTGGGACCCGGCCGCGTTCGTCGGCTCGACGCATGTGACGGCCGAGGAGCGCGCCGCGCTGGCCGCCCTGCTCGACCTCGGCCTGCACGACGTGGTGCCCACCCCGATGAAGGGACCGAACCCCTTCACCTACTGGGACTACCGGGCCGGCATGTTCCACAAGGACATGGGCATGCGCATCGACCTGGTGTACGCGTCGAAGGACCTCGCCGCGCGGGTCAGCAAGGCGTGGATCGACCGCGAGGCCCGCAAGGGCAAGGGCCCTTCCGACCACGCCCCCATCGTCGTCGACCTGGCCACCGGGTGAACGTCTCTCCCCTCATCGGTCGCTGGTCACCAGGGAGTCGACGGGCTCCCAGGTCTCGCGGACGACGGCCTCGGCCTTCTTCCGTTTTCGGGTGGACCTCCACCACCACAACCACACGCCGACCAGGGTCAGGCCGGTCAGGACGGCATAACCGCTGAACGCAATGACAACAACATCGACCAGCCTGAGCGCATTACTGGGCTGATGCCACAGCCGGACCGCGGCAGCGAAGGCGGCCGCGCCCAGCAGAGCCGCGGCGGCACCCCATCCCAGGGGTCGATGATCGCCGCGCCGCTTGACGTAGTTGCGAAGGTGCGGGAACGCGATGACGAAGCCCGGCGCGAAGGCGAAGCAGCTGGCGACGAGATAGACGACGGCGAACTTCTCCGACCACATCGATTCCAGTGGGTTGCCCTGAACCTCCGCGATGTTGGCTCCCAGGAAGGCGAGAACGAACCCGACCGGCACACCGACGAGGCTCAGTACGCCTGCAGCGATGGAGTTCCACCGCTGCCGGGACTCGGCCTCCCGCCGCTCCCGCACCTCGATCGCGGTCAGTTCCGACCGTACGCTGCCGCCGAGCTGCGTGAACATCTGGCTCAGCGCCCTGGACTGCTTTTCGAGGTCCATCGCTTCGTACAACTGGGACTGGAAGGTCTCGACCCGCATGAGGGGGAACTCGACGCTGAAGGCCAGGTCGAACTCCAGGTTGCCGAGGTTGTCCGCAAGTTCCTCCAGGTCCTCGCGGGTCTGCAGGCCACTGTCCGCCTTCTGCTTCTGCTCCCGGAACCGCAGCACCTGCTCGTACGCCTGCCGCCAGATGTAGCGGAACCGCGCTGCGGTGCCGACGGCATGCACGGTGGACAGGAAGATGCTGGCGTCGACGTATTTCTGCTGACCGTGCAGCAGGCTGATGTACGGCGTGACGACACCGACCGGCGGCGACCCGCCGTTGCCGTTGGCCTTGTTGAGCTGCCTTGGCCGACGTTCCTTCAGCACGAATTCGGGCCGGTACGGCGGCCTGTCCCGGTACAGAATCGCCCGATGTATGGAGCGCTCAGCGACTAGGGAATGGCCCGCCCCTGTGGCGTACACAAGCTGGTGCCGTTCGGGAGACAAGGACCTCACCGGTTTGTTGTCCCCGTCTTCGGTGTCTTGCTTGTCTTGCTCATCGCGTTCGAATTCTGACGCTCTCGGTGCCTCGTCTATGATCTTGGCTAACGCCTCTTCAGCCAACTGCCCGCCAAGGGTGATCTCCCCGCGGATACATTTCTCCAGAATTCTCGATAGCGGAGTGTCCGTCATTTCATTGTTCAACGGCTCACCGAAGAGCCAGAGTGTCACGGCGAGCACCACTTGGTTCGACGGCAGCGTGAAGAGCTCAGCCACGCCATCGACGATCTTGATCTTCTCCAGCTGGTCCGGT
The DNA here is from genome assembly GCA_023437285.1 of Actinomycetes bacterium. Classification (GTDB taxonomy): domain Bacteria; phylum Actinomycetota; class Actinomycetes; order Mycobacteriales; family Micromonosporaceae; genus Luedemannella. The sequence continues at coordinate 2,707 of JAEZGP010000048.1, forward strand.
TTGAGTTGAACGCCGATGTCGAAGGTCTTTAGCCTCTCGCCGATGACCCTCGGCGGGAGTAGACGCGGCAACTGGACCCGGTAGAGTTCGTAACTGTCCGCGAGTTCGCCGAGATAGTCAGGCGTCCCTTCGTCGCTTCTCAGTTTTCCTTTGAATCGCCAGGAGGTTGCGTAGACCGTCGTGACGCGGAAGGTGAGGTCCGCGTGCGCTGACTTCTTATGGTCCTTCTTGGACATGGCCCTCCAAGTCGCCGGACAATGTGGTTAGTCAGGTCTACCGGAGAGTGGATTTGGCGGTTGATCGGTCAAACGGATCAAATAAATCGTTCCGCCGGAGACGGGCTGGGATGATCGGCGCCGCAGGTAGCCGAAAGGTCACCAAGAATCCCGGACTTTTCCGCGATCCGTATTGGACGACACCCATGCCTGCGACCAAGTCCAGAAAGCGATGAACCGCTGCGGTACCCAGAGGTACCGCAGCGGTTCACAGCGCGCCGACCACAGCCGGCAGGAAAGTGATCAGCGACTGAGATCGAACCGGTCCAGCTCCATGACCTTGGTCCAGGCCGCGGCGAAGTCGCGCGCGAACTTCTCGTGGGCGTCCTCGCTGGCGTAGACCTCCGCGAGGGCGCGCAGCTGGGAGTTGGAGCCGAAGATCAGGTCGACGGTGGTGGCGGTCCACTTGGGTTCGTCGGTGGCCACGTCGCGGATCTCGTACACCTGCCCGTCGGAGTCCAACGCCGACCACTTGGCACCCGCCGAGAGCAGGTTGGTGAAGAAATCGTTGGTGAGTACGCCGGGCCGTTCGGTGAACACGCCGTGCTGGGCGCCGCCGGCGTTGGCGCCGAGGACGCGTAGGCCGCCGACGAGGACGGTCATCTCGGGCACTGTCAGGTTCAGCATGTACGCGCGGTCGATGAGCAGCACCTCCGGCGAGATCTTCTCGTCGGAGCGCACGTAGTTACGGAACCCGTCGGCACGCGGTTCGAGAACCGCGAAGGACTCGACGTCGGTCTGCTCCTGGCTGGCGTCGGTACGCCCAGGATGGAACGGCACGGTCACGTCGACGCCCCCGTCACGCGCCGCCTTCTCGACGGCGGCCGTACCGGCCAGCACGATCAGGTCGGCGAGCGAGATCTTCGCTCCGCCCGCGTCGTTGAACTCCTGCTGAATGCCTTCCAGGGTCCGCAGGACCTCGCCGAGCTGCTCGGGTTGGTTGACCTCCCAGCTCCGCTGCGGTTCGAGGCGGATGCGGGCCCCGTTGGCGCCGCCGCGCTTGTCGGTGGACCGGAAGCTCGCGGCCGACGCCCACGCGGTGGCGACGAGCTGCGCGGTCGTGAGGCCCGAGTCCAGGACCTTCGCCTTGAGGGCGGCGATGTCGGCGTCGCCCACGAGTTCGTGGTCGACGGCCGGCACCGGGTCCTGCCACAGTTGCGGCTCGGGCACCCACGGCCCGAGGAAGCGACTGACCGGACCCATGTCACGGTGCAGCAGCTTGTACCAGGCCTTGGCGTAGGCGAGGGCGAACTCGTCGGGGTTCTCCAGGAACCGGCGCGAGATCGGCTCGTACACCGGGTCCATCCGCAGCGACAGGTCGGTGGTGAGCATCGTCGGCCGGTGCTTCTTCGCCGGGTCGTACGCGTCCGGGATGATCTCCTCGGCGTCCTTGGCGACCCACTGCTTGGCCCCGCCGGGGCTGGTGGTGAGTTCCCACTCGTGGCCGAAGAGGATCTCGAAGAAGCGGTTGCTCCACCGCGTCGGCTGGTCGGTCCACGTCACCTCGAGACCGCTGGTGATGGTGTCCTTGCCCTTGCCGCTGCCGTAGCTGCTCAGCCAGCCGAGGCCCTGCGCCTCCAGCGGGGCGGCCTCGGGCTCCGGGCCGACGTGGTCGGCGGCGACGGCGGCGCCGTGGGTCTTGCCGAAGGTGTGGCCGCCCGCGATCAGGGCGACGGTCTCCTCGTCGTTCATCGCCATGCGGGCGAAGGTCTCGCGGATGAAGTGGGCGGCCGCGATCGGGTCGGGGTTGCCGCGCGGCCCCTCGGGGTTGACGTAGATGAGGCCCATCTCGGTCGCGCCGACCCCGGCCGACATCTCCTTCTCGGAGACGTAGCGCTCGTCGCCGAGCCAGGCGTCCTCGGGACCCCAGAAGATCTCCTCGGGCTCCCAGACGTCCTCGCGGCCGAAGCCGAACCCGAACGTCTTGAACCCCATCGACTCCATGGCCACGTTGCCGGCCAGCACGAGCAGGTCGGCCCAGGAGATCTGCTGGCCGTACTTCTGCTTGACCGGCCACAGCAGGCGCCGCGCCTTGTCGAGGTTGGCGTTGTCGGGCCAGCTGTTGAGCGGGGCGAAGCGCTGGCTGCCCTCGCCGGCGCCGCCGCGGCCGTCGTGGATGCGGTAGGTGCCGGCAGCGTGCCAGCTCATCCGGATGAACAGGCCGCCGTAGTGGCCGAAGTCGGCGGGCCACCAGTCCTGGGAGGTGTTGAGGACCTCGACGATGTCGCGCCGCAGCTCGGCCAGGTCGAGGCTCTTGAACTCCTCGGAGTACTCGAAGTCCGGGCCGAGCGGGTTGCTCTTCTCCGACTGCGTACGCAGCGGCGAGAGGTCGAGCTGGTTGGGCCACCAGTCCTTGTTGGTGTGCGGGCGAGCGCCGGTCTTCGGCGTCGGCGAGTCGATCGCCGGGTTCTCGCTGTCGCTGCCGCTGGCGGCCGCGGAGCCCTCGTGCATCACCGGGCACCCGCCCTCGGCCTTGCGGTCCACGCCCTGCGGGTCGCTCTGGTTGTCCGTCATGTCTCTCGCGCTTCCTTCCAACGGGTTCTTGTTCACAGCGGGGTAGATGCGGTGGAGCAGGTGGGGCACAGCCCCCAGTAGATGACCTCGGCCTCGTCGATCCGGAACCCCGCGTCATCGGCGGCGGTCAGGCACGGCACGTGGCCGACCGCGCAGTCGACGTCGGCGATCGCGCCGCACGCGCGGCACACCACGTGGTGGTGGTTGTCGGCCACCCGCGACTCGTAGCGGGCCACCGAGCCCGAGGGCTGGATGCGGCGCACCAGCCCGGCCACGGTCAGCGCAGCGAGCGAGTCGTAGACCGCCTGGTGGGAGATCTCCGCGAGCTCACGGCGTACGGCGCCGATGATCGACTCGGTGTCGGCGTGCGGCAGCGCGTGGACGGCGTCGAGCACCGCGGTGCGCTGCTGGGTGACCCGCAGGCCGGCGCCGCGCAGGAGCCGCTCCGCGTCCGAGGTGGTCATGCCGCTACCTTGGCGTGTTTTCTTGAATGAGTCAAGAAAAGACATGCCGGGCTCCATCACACCGTCACCAGCGTGCGCAGGCCGCCCTCGGCCAGTATCTCGCGCGCGGCGGCCAGCCGCTCGGGGGTGGACTCCTCCAGCCACCGGTGCTCGGGGCGCACACCGTGACGACGGAAGCCGATCACCACGACCC
>JAEZGP010000083.1 GCA_023437285.1 Actinomycetes bacterium
CGACCGGGGTGGCGGCGACGGCCGGGGCCGCCTGCGGGGCGGACCGTACGGACTCCACAGTGGAGGTGTTGGTGGCCGGAAGTGCCGCCTGGGCCAGTGCCGCGGCGTAGGACACGCCGGCTCGCCGGATCGCGACGAGTTCGCGGATGCGCCGGTGCATCTGGCGCCGCCGTCGGGCGATTTCGCTGCGGGTCACCCGGGACCTCCCCACTTGATCCACCCGGTCGGGGTGGTTAGTCGATCTGTTGTCCGTACTGTGCGCTTCGTCCGTCGATCGCCCGCCTTCTCGTGTCGCCGGGACAAGCTTGTCTGTGATGACGTCTGCGTCCCGCAGATCGTTCCCGATTCCAGACAGCGTTGCGCTTTCGTTACGGTGACGCCATGGCCTTTACAAATGGCGGGAACCGGGCGGACGACGGACAGCGCTTGCCGGCCGGCCCGGAGCGGCATCGCGGTCCGGTCACCATGCGCCGTGACGCGATGCAAGACACCACCGCTGACCAGTGGCTTCTCGACTCGAAGGGGCGCGCTGACTGGAAGCAGAAGGACGCCTGGCGGGCGTTGCGCATCCTGTCGGAGTTCGTCGAGGGCTTCGACACGCTCGCGGACCTGCCGCAAGCCGTGAGCGTGTTCGGGTCGGCCCGATCGAAGCCGGACAGCCCGGAATGCGTCCTCGCCGAGGAGTTGGGCGGCGCACTCGCACGCGCCGGCTACGCGGTGATCACGGGGGGCGGCCCGGGCGTGATGGCGGCCGCGAACCGCGGCGCGGTCGAGGCCGGCGGACTGTCGGTGGGCCTGGGCATCGAGCTGCCCTTCGAGCAGGGCCTCAACGAGTGGGTCGACCTGGGTATCGACTTCCGGTACTTCTTCGTCCGCAAGACGATGTTCGTCAAGTACGCGCAGGCGTTCGTGGTGCTGCCGGGCGGGTTCGGGACGCTGGACGAGATGTTCGAGGCGCTCACCCTCGTGCAGACGGGCAAGGTCACCCGCTTCCCGGTAGTACTGCTCGGTTCGGCGTACTGGCGTGGTCTTTTTGACTGGATCCGGACGACCATGGTGGCCGAAGGGAAGATCAGCCCGGAGGACCTCGATCTGGTGTGCGTCACCGACGACGTGGCGGAGGCGGTACGGCACATCGTGTCGTCGGACGCCGCGCTCGCGGCGGCCGAGCAGGCGGCGGCGCAGGCTCAGGAGGCCGCGCGGGCCAGCGACGCCGCGTGGCGCAGCGAGGCGGGGCGCCAGGACGTGGCGCGCAGCGAGGCGGAGCAGCAGAAGGTGGCGCGCCACGAGGTTGGGCCGGGCCAGGCTGGCGGCCACGAGGTTGAGCGGGGCGAGGGCTGATGGCGGCCGTATGCGTGTTCTGCGGTTCGGCCACGGTCCTGGAGCCACGATGGTTGGAGCTGGCCAGCGCGGTCGGGTCGGCGTTGGCGGCGCGCGGGCATGTCCTGGTCTCGGGCGGCGGTTGTGTCGGCATGATGGGCGCCGTCGCGGATGCGGCGCGGGCCGGCGGCGGCCACACGATCGGCGTGATCCCGCAGTCGCTGGTCGACCTGGAGGTCGCCGACACGGCGGCCGACGAACTCGTGATCACGGAGGGCATGGCGGCCCGCAAGACCGTCATGATCGACCGGTCGGACGCGTTCCTCGTGCTGCCGGGCGGGCTCGGCACGCTCGACGAGCTGTTCGAGGTGTGGACGCTGAGCGTCCTCGGCCTGCATGACAAGCCGATTCTGCTGCTCGACGCCGACGGCTTCTACGCGGGGCTGATGGGCTGGCTGGAGTCCGTCAGCAGGGAACGGTTCATTGGCGAGTCCGCCATGAGTCTGCTTCGCGTTGTCTCAACGGTGGATTGTGCACTCGACGATATCGAGCGGGTCGACTAGCCTCCCGGCCATGGCTGAGCCAGACCTTCGAAGCCTTCTCGAACATCACGTCGAACAGTTCAACGAAGCCGTGCGTACCGGAGACTTCGCCCAGTTCGGCAAGGGCTTCGCGGAAGACGCGGTGCTGCGCTTCGACGGGGTGCCGGTCGGGCCGTTCCGGGGTCGCGCGGCGATCGTCGACGCGTACGTCACCCAGCCGCCGCTCGACACCATGGCCCTGACCTCGATGGAGGAGATCGGCGGCGACGCCGTACGGGCGTCGTTCGAGTGGGACGAGGGCGGCACGGGCAACCTGTTCCTGCGGTGGGACGGCCCCGAGGTCGTCGAGTTGGTCATCTCGTTCGACTGAGCCGGCCGACGTAACTTTCGGCTCCGCCACGAAACGCTCACGCTAGGCCACGGCGCGCCACGGCCGGCGGTCGCTCGCCCCGGATCGCGGCCACCATGTCGAGCACCTGGCGGGTCTCGCGCACCTGATGGGCCCGGAACACCCGCGCCCCCAGCCAGGCGGAGACCGCGGTGGCGGCCAGCGTGCCGGACAGCCGCTCGGGCACGGGGACGTCCAGGGACTCGCCGATGAAGTCCTTGTTCGACAAGGCGACGAGTACGGGCCAGCCGGTGGCCACCATGGCGTCGAGGCGGCGGGTCAGTTCCAGCGAGTGCCGGGTGTTCTTGCCGAAGTCGTGCGCGGGGTCGATGAGGATGCCGTCGCGGCGTACCCCGGCAGTCACGGCCTTGTCGGCCAAGGCGGTGACCGTCGCGATCACATCGGCCACGACGTCGTCGAAGGCCACCCGGTGGGGCCGCGTGCGGGGCGTGAGGCCGCCCGCGTGGGAGCAGACCAGGCCGGCGCCGGTCGCGGCGGCCACCTCGGCCAACCGCGGGTCGGCCCCGGCCCACGTGTCGTTGAGCAGGTCGGCGCCGGCCGCGACGGCCTCGGCGGCCACCTCGGCGCGCCAGGTGTCGATCGAGATGATCACGTCGGGGTGGCGGGCCCGCACGGCGGCCACGGTCGACACCGTACGGCGCAGCTCCTCGGCGACGTCGACCTCGGTGCCCGGGCCGGCCTTCACCCCACCGATGTCGATGATGTCGGCACCCGCCTCGACGGCGGCGTCCACCGCCCGCAGGGCCGCCTCCTCGGCGAAAGTTGCACCCTGATCGAAGAAAGAATCCGGAGTACGGTTCACGATCGCCATGACAACGCGCTCGTGTGGGGCGAAGACTCGACCGCCGAGGCGCAGGTCAGCCTGTCCCGTTTGGGGTTGTTGTGGTGCCCGGCTAGCTTGCATGCCGTCAGCGTGCCACGATCGCAGCTATGGGTACCCTGGTCCTCGTCCTCGTTATCGCGCTCGTGGTCGGCGCGCTCATCTTCGGCGTGCTCGCCCTGTTGTCGGGCGACGACCCCGGCCTCGTGCCCGCCGACGCCGACGCCGCGCTGCCACTGCCCGCCGACCGTCCCCTGGTCGAGGCAGACCTCGCCGAGGTGCGCTTCGACACCGCGCTGCGCGGGTACCGCATGGCCCAGGTGGACCGGGCGCTGCGGCGGGCGGCGTACGACATCGGGTACAAGGACGAGATGATCTCCGTACTGGAGGCGGAGATCAGCGCGCTGCGCGAGGGTCGTACGGAGGACGCCGAGCTGATGCGCAAGGCGCGCGAGAACGCCCTTGCCGGGGTGGACCAGGGCTACGCGGTACCCGTCGAGGCGGGCGGCGAGCCGGCCCTCCTCGCGGACGACGACGAATCCGAGCCCGCCGAGACCGAGCTGGCCGACGCGGCGGTCATCGAGGCCGAAACGGTCGAGGCAACGGCCGAGGCGGCCGAGGCCGCGGAGGAGTCCGCGCGCAACCCGGAAGCGGCCGAGGACACGCCGGCCGCGCAAGACAGGCCGGCCGCGGACAGCGCCGAGCCGGTCGGGCCCCGGACGGCGCGTGCCTGACCGCCCGGCCGACCCCGGCGCCCCCGGCGTCGGTGAGGTGACCGCCCAGGTCATCGTGGCGGCGCCGGTCGAGCGCGTGTTCGCGGCGTTCGTCACCTGGGAACGGCAGGGGGAGTGGCTGCCGTTCACGACCGTGCGCCTCACGAAGGGCGACGGCGGCGTCGGCAGTCACGTGGAGGCCGTCACGGCGATCGGGCCGGCGGTGCTGCGCGACGAGCTACGCGTGGACCGGCTGGACCCGCCGTACGAGGTGCGGGTCGTGCACTTCGGCAACGTGCTGCGCGGGCCGGGGGTGATGCGGTGTACGCCGCTGGCCGGCGAGCGTACGCAGGTGGTCATGCACGAGTGGTTCCACCTGCCGGCGGGCGTGCTGGGCCAGGTGGCGCGGCCGCTGCTGTGGCCCGGGTCCAAGCTGAGCCTGCGGGTGGCCCTCGGCCGGTTCGCGAAGCTCGTGGAGTCCGGCGCGCTACCGTGACGCGCCGATCTGTGGATAACCGGCCGGCCTGTGGACAGCGGCGGTCGTGTCGGGGGTCGACCGTAGCGTTGGCACCATGACCGACCTCGTGACCGGCCCCGACGGCCTGGCCCGCTGCCGTTGGGGCGCCAGTTCGCCCGACTACGTGACCTACCACGACGAGGAGTGGGGCCGGCCGGTCCGCACCGATGACGCCCTGTTCGAGCGGCTGACGCTGGAGGCGTTCCAGTCGGGCCTGTCCTGGATCACGATCCTGCGGAAGCGGCCCGCGTTCCGGGCGGCCTTCGACCGGTTCGAGATCGCCAAGGTCGCGGCGTACGACGAGCGGGACGTGGACCGGCTGCTCGCCGACGCCGGCATCGTGCGCAACCGGGCCAAGATCGAGGCGGCGATCGCCAACGCGCGCGCGGCGGCCGACCTGCCCGACGGGCTGGCCGAGCTGCTGTGGTCATTCGCCCCGCCGCCGCGCCACGACGGCCGCCCGGCGACCGGTGCCGAGATCCCCGCCGTCACGGCGGAGTCCGCCGCGATGGCAAAGACCCTCCGCAAGGCTGGTTTCCGTTTCGTGGGCCCGACAACGGCGTACGCGTTGATGCAGGCCACCGGCATGGTCGACGACCATCTGGTGGGCTGCCATGTGCCGGTGGCGGTCGCGTCGCGCTGAGGCAAGTGTTCGTTGCGGCTTTGGCTCGTTTGCTATGAAGGTAGAGGGCTGGTTGAGGGGGTCGCGATGACGGAAGTGGCCAGCGGATCAATGACGGACCAGGCGTGCGCGATCGTGCGCCGGTACGTCGAGGATGCCCTGTTCGGCGGGGACGAAAGGGCCCTGCGCGAGACCGTTGCCGACGAGTCCCTGCAGGAACGCGCCTGGCTGTTCTGGGCGGCCTTCAGCGAGCGCCACCTCTACGGCGTCGACGTGATCTTCGCCAGCGCCGAGGGCGACCGGGTGGCCTGCCATTTCACGGGCAGCCTTGTGCAGGTCGGCCCGTGGGTGACGGCCGCGATGCCCGCCGCGGGCGGCGGGTTCGTGGCCGCCGAATGCACGGCGATCTACATGCTCAGCGAGGGCCGCATCGCCAACTACCGCGAGACCTGGCGTTAGGCGGACCGCCGCGCCTTCTTCGCGGGCGCCTTCTTGGCCGCGGTCGTCTTCTTCGCCGTCGTCGTCTTCTTCGCGGTCGTCTTCTTGGCGGCCGCCTTCTTGGGCGTCGCCTCCGCGTCGCCCGCCTCCGCGTCGCCCGACCCCGTATCGGCGGCCTTCGTCGCCTTCTTCGCCGGCGCCTTCTTCGCGGCGGCCTTCGGCGTCGTCTTCGCCGAGCGGGCCGACGTGATCGGCGTCGGCTCGACCGGCTCGTGCTCGGCGGCCGTACCGCCCGCGCGGGCGGCCTTGGCCCGGTCCACGGAGGCGCGCAGCGCCGCCATCAGGTCGATCGCGCCGCTCGGGGCCTCCTCGGTGGCCGGCGGGGCGACCACCTCCTTGCCGCTCACCTTGGCCTCGATGACCTGCTGGAGGGCCTCGCGGTAATCGTCGGTGTACTCGTCCGGGCTGAAGTCGGCCGTCATCGAGTCGATCAGCGACGTGGCCATGGCCAGCTCCTGCGAGCGCACCTTGACGCCCTCGTCGAGGAACCCGAAGTCGGGCGTGCGCACCTCGTCGGGCCACAGCATCGTGTTGAGCACCAGCACGTCGTCGCGGACCCGCAGCGTGGCCAGCTGCTCGCGCTGGCGCAGCGCCACCTTGACGATCGCGACCCGGTCCGACTCGGCCAGCGCCTCGCGCAGCAGCACGTACGGCTTGGTGGCCACCTTGTCGGGCTCAAGGTAGTACGCCTTGGCGTAGAGGATCGGGTCGATCTGCTCGGCCGGCACGAACTCCAGGACCTCGATCGCCCGGCTGGTGCTCAACGGCAGGTCGGCGAAGTCCTCGTCGGTCAGCACGACCATCTCGCCGCCGCCGACGTCGTACCCCTTGGCGATCTCGTCGTACTTGACCTCGTCGCCGTCGATTTCGCAGACCCGCCGGTAGCGGATGCGGCCCCCGTCGGCGCGGTGCACCTGGTGGAACCGGATGTCCTTCTCCTCGGTCGCCGAGTACAGGCGTACGGCGATCGATACCAGGCCGAACGAGACCGCACCCTTCCAGATCGCCCGCATACGTGCCCCCTCCCCACCGCACCACGCGGCGAGCTGCCGGCTCGAATTACCAGCATCGCACGTCAGATACCCACGACAAGGGGCTCGTACCCGTCCGGTTTTGATCGTTTACGCTGGTGAGGTGGCCGGATCGGCACGTGCGAGGCCCGGGCATCCCGACCGGATGCCCGGCTCCGTGCCGGCGCCCATGCTCGCGACGACCGGCGCGCTGCCGCACGGCCCGGGCTGGGCGTACGAGTTCAAGTGGGACGGGGTACGGGCCCTGGCCCGCTGCGCCGGCGAACGGTTCAGCCTGTACGCCCGCTCCGGCGCCGAGATCACCCTCGCCTATCCGGAGCTGCGGCGCCTCGCGGCCGTCCTGGCCGAGGCCGGCGCGGGCGGCGACGCGCTGCTCGACGGGGAGATCATCGCGCTCGGGGCCGACGGCCGGCCCAGCTTCACCGCGCTGGCCGAGCGCATGCACGTACGGGACACGACAAAGGCCGCCGCGCTGGCCGCCGCACTGCCGGTTACCTATATGATCTTCGATGTGTTGCGCTGGAACGGCGCCGACCTGACCGGCGCCAGCTACGCCCGCCGGCGCAACCTGCTCGACTCGCTGCCGCTCGACGGGTACGACCGGTGGCTTGTGCCGCCCAGCTTCGACGACGGCCCGGCCACCGTGGCCGCCGCCCACGACCTCGCCCTGGAAGGCGTCGTCGCCAAGCGGCTGGCCGCCCCTTACCGCCCCGGCGTACGGACGGCCGACTGGATCAAGGTCAAGCGGGAGCACACCGCCGACGTGGTCGTGGGCGGCTGGCGGCCCGGCGTACGGCCGCTCGGCGCGCTCCTGGTCGGCGTGGCTCGCCCCGACGGCCGGCTCGACTACCGGGGACGCGTCGGCGGCGGCATCTCCGGCGCCGCCCAGCGGCTGCTGTTCGACAGCCTCCGCCCGCTGGTCGCCGCCGAGGCGCCCTTTGCCACGCCGCTGCCCCGCGAGGACGCCAAGGGGGCCACGTTCGTCCGGCCGGAACTGGTCGTCGAGGTGCGCTACGGGCAGCTCACCCCCGACGGCCGGCTGCGGTTCCCGAGGTTCGTGCGCGTGCGGCCCGACAAGACACCCCCCGAGACGGCGGACGCCGATGCCGGGTGACCGCGTGCTCGTCGAGGTCGACGGCCGCGAGCTGGAGCTGTCGAACCTCGACAAGGTGCTCTATCCCCGCGCCGGGTTCACCAAGGGCGAGATGATCGACTACTACGTACGGGTGGCGCCCGTACTGCTGCCCTACCTGCGCGGTCGCCCACTGACCCGCATCCGCTACCCGAACGGCGTCGCCGGGCAGGGCTTCTTCGAGAAGAACGCCCCCGCCGGGACCCCCGACTGGGTACGCACCGTGACCCTGCCGGTGCCCGGCTCGACCCGCTCGCGGGAGACCCTCGACTTCGTGGTCGTCGACGACGTCGCCACGCTCGTCTGGCTGGCGAACCTCGCCGCGATCGAGCTGCACACGCCGCAGTGGCGGGTGTCCGCCGACGGCGAGCCACGCCCGCCGGATCTGCTCGTCGCCGACCTCGACCCCGGCCCCGGCACAGGCCTGGCCGAGTGCGGGCTGGTCGCCGTCGCCGCCCGCGAGCGCTTCGCGCTCGACGGGCTGGCGGCCGTGCCGAAAACCTCCGGCAGGAAGGGCATGCAGCTGGTCTGTCGGCTGCCGGGCACGTCGGGGTCCGACGAGATCAGCGAGTACGCGAAAACTGTCGCCGAGGACCTCGAGCGTGCCCTGCCCGAACTGGTCGTCTCCCGGATGGCCAGGAACCTGCGCGCCGGCAAGGTCTTCTTCGACTGGAGCCAGAACGCCGCCGCGAAGACGACCGTCGCGCCGTACTCGCTGCGGGCCGGCGACGTCCCGACCGTGTCCGCGCCGCTGACCTGGGACGAGGTGGAGACGGGCCGGTTGGTGCCGTTGGGCCCCGCCGACGTCCTGGCCCGGGTCGCGGCCGAGGGCGACCTCCTCGCCGAGGCGGCCTGACCCCGGCAGATGCCGAGGCGGCTGACTCCGGCAGAGACCGAGGCGGCCTGACTCCGGCAGAAGCCGAGGGGGCTGACCCCGGCAGATAAGGTCAGCAATACGGCTGTTTCGGTCATGCGGGGCGCCGGAGTCTGGTTAGCGTGGCCCCATGCCCGACCTCTCGCGACTTGCCGAGACGTCGAAGCGCACCCTGCGCGGCCGGCGCAAGCGGGTACGGGCGAACCTGCTCGTCGCCGCGCAGGGCGGGCTGTCCGCCGCGCTGGCCTGGTGGATCTCGGCCGACCTGCTGCACCACTACCAGCCGTTCTTCGCCCCGATCGCCGCCCTGATCGTCATCGGTACGCTCGTCGGCGCACGGGTGCGGCGCGCGGTGGAGCTGGTGCTCGGGGTGGCGCTGGGCATCGGGCTCGGCGACCTGCTGATCGTCGTCGTCGGCGTCGGGCCGGTGCAGCTGGGCCTGGTCGTCAGCCTGGCCATGATCGCGGCGGTGTATCTCGGCGGCGGCGCCATGGTGGTCAGCCAGGCCGCGTCGTCGGCGGTCCTCGTGACCACGCTGGCCCCGCCCTCGACCGGGGTGTACTTCTCCCGCTTCTTCGACGCGCTCATCGGCGGCGCGGTGGGCATCGCCGTGGTGACGGTGCTGCTGCCGCTGAACCCGCTGCGCGCGGTCGCCCGGGCAGCCGACCCGGCGATGCGCCGGCTCAGCGGGGCCCTCATGCGCATCCACGAGGCGCTCGGGCAGCGGGAAGCCGGCTGGGCGCTGGACGCGCTGGACGACCTGCGCGCGGGCGAACGGGACCAGGCAGTGTTCCGCGACGTGCTGCCGGTGGGTCGCGAGACGGTCACCCTGGCCCCGGCGTGGTGGCGCTCGCGCGGCGAACTGGCGCAGTACGTCGAGGCGGCGATCCACGTCGACCGGGTATGGCGCAACGTGCGGGTCATGGCCCGCCGGGTCGCCTACATGATCGACGACGGCGAGTCCATCCCGCCCGAACTCGTCGCCTCGGTGCGCGAACTGGCCGAGGGGGTGAGCGCGCTGCGCCGCGACCTCGAGGCCGGCACCGAGCCGGTCGAGTCCCGCCGGTACGCCGTGTCCGCCGTCCGGTACGGCGGCCTGGCGTACCTCAAGCACCTGGACCTGTCCGGCAACGCGGTCGTCGCCACCATCCGCAACGCCGCCGCCGACCTGCTGGAGGCCGCGGGCGCGAGCCACTCGGAGGCCGATCGGCTGATCCGCCGGGCGGCGCCGATCACGCGCCTGCCCCGGCCTCCGGTGCACGGTTAGGCTGGCGGCATGACGCTGCCGCCGGACCCCGCCGCCCGCGCGGCGTCGCCAGC
>JAEZGP010000124.1 GCA_023437285.1 Actinomycetes bacterium
ACGTTCAACCTGGCCACGGCCATGCCGGTCACCCTCGGCGGCCACTGGTCGCCCGGCGGCGAGGAGCGCGTCGACCTCGGCGACCTCGACCTGCGCGCCGGCGGCCGGCTCGTCGCGTCGCTGCCCCGCTCGGCCTACCTGGGCAAGGACTTCGACCTGACCAGCGGCGTGGTCACCGTGGCGGCGCTGCTGTCGGGCGCCGAGGTGGCCGACGAGCCGCTGTGCCTGGTCGGCGCGGACGGCACCGCCGTGCTCGTCGAGGAGGAGATCAACGTCCAGGCCGACGACGCGGGCCTCATCATCGAGTACCCGGACCTCGCGCGCGCCGCCGACCACGCGGTCGAGGTCGCGGTCCGGGCCCTGACGCGCGGCCGGCCGGCGCCGGTCGAGACCATCCACATCCGCCAGTACGCCAACCCGCGCTCGCGGCCGCTCGACCCCGCGGTCGGCGACCTCGTCCAGGTGCGCCCCGGCCGGCTGGGCGGGACCGGCACCTTCGCCGCGACGTGCGTCGCCGGCACGGATGACGCCGGCGTCGGCTGGTTCACCGTACGCGGCGCCTGCTCCGGCGCGACGCGGCTGCAGCTTTCGGCGCGCGCCGACGACGGGCCGGGCGGGACCGGTGCCGTGGCGTACGACAACGACGACGACCTCGGCTACTGGGCCGGCGCCGGCACGGTGCACGTACGGGTGCTGCCCGACGACTGGGCGCTCGACGACGCCGACGCCTCGTTCGAACGCGTCTACCGGGAGGTTTTCGCCCCGTACGAGCTGCTGTACTCGTTCATGCGCGACGAGGTGTTCAGCCTCGCCGACGAGTGCAAGGTCCGCACGTACCCCCGGCTCATCTGGCAGATGGGCGACCCGCGCAACCTGTCGCGCACCTACTACATGCCGCCGACGCGCGACCTCACCCTGCCCAAGGCGCGCCTGCTGCTGGCGTTCCTGCGCGCGCAGCAGGCGGTCGCCGACGTGCCGGTGCCGGTGCGGGCCGCCCCGCGCGCGTATGGCCGCATCGAACGGCGGGGCCAGCTGTGGGCGGCGCTGCGCACGGCCGCGGCCGTCGAGCTGGCCGCGACCCTGCAGTACCTGTTCGCCGCGTACTCGGTGCCGACCTTCGGCGCGGCCGGGGAGTACGTGCGACGCGGCCTGTGGACCCCCGAACAGCGCCGGTTGGCGTGCGGCGACGGCGGCGAGACGACGGCCGGCGGGGTGCGCGGCACGCTGCTGTCCATCGCCCGCGAGGAAATGATCCATTTCCTGATGGTCAACAACATCATCATGGCGATGGGCGAGCCGTTCCACGTGCCCGCCGTGGATTTCGGCACGCTCAACCACACGCTGCCGATCCCGCTGGACTTCGCGCTGGAACCGGTGGACCTCGCCAGCCTGCACCGGTTCCTGGTTCTGGAGGAGCCCGAGTCGGGCATCGGCGAGCTGGCGGTCGGCGACGACCCGCCGGACGGGTACCGGTCGCCGTCGGCCCTCTACGCCGAGATCCGCGCCGGCATCGAACGGGTACCCGACCTGTTCATGGTGCGCAAGGGGCGGGGCGGCGGCGAGCACCACCTGTTCCTGCGCGAGTCCATCAACGCCGTACACCCGGACTTCCAGCTGGAGGTCGACGACGTGCCGAGCGCACTGTTCGCGATCGACGTCATCACCGAGCAGGGCGAGGGCGGCAAGCTGGCCTCGGCGCCGTCCCCGGGCGGCTCGCACTTCGAGTCGCTGCTGCGGGTGTCCGACGAGCTGCTGGCCAGCCGCGAGCCCGGCCGCGCGGTGTGGACGCCGGCCTTCCCGGTCGCCCGCAATCCCACGGCGTACGACGGCCGGCCCAACCGCACGGCCGTCACGGAGCCCTCGGCGCGCGCGCTCATGCACCTGTGCGACCGCTCGTACTATCTGATGTTGCAGCTCATGGTGCAGCACTTCGGCCACCAGCCGGACGCGAGCCTGCGCCGCTCCAAGCTGATGAACGCGGCCATCGACGTGATGACCGGCATGCTGGGCCCGCTGGCCGAGGTGCTGGTCACGCTCCCGTCGGGCCAGCGCGGGCTGACCGCCGGACCCGGGTTCGAGCTGACCGACGAGGTCGTCTACAACTCCCGCCCGGACGTCGCCATGCTGTCGGTGGCGCTGCGTTTCGAGCACCTCGCCGCGGCGGGCCGCCGCTGCGACGCGACACCGGATCGGGTCACCGACATGTTCGCCTTCTACGCCGACTACTTCCGCACGCTTCGGCCATGAGACCGTTCGCCCTCGCCGACCCCGACCAGATCGCCGACCCGTACCCGGTCTACGCGCGGTACCGGGCCGTCGACCCCGTCCACGAGACCGCCGCCGGCTGGTACGTGTTCCGCTTCGACGACGTGGCGTCGGTCCTGCTGAGCCCCGACGTGGGGCGCGGTGCGCGAGCCGACGTGGCCCCGGCGCCGCTGATCCCGCCGGAGTACCCGGCGCTGCGCGCCGTCGTGGACAACTGGCTGGTGTTCCTCGACCCGCCCCGCCACACCCGGCTGCGCGCGCTGGTCACCCGGCACTTCACGGCCCGGCGGGTGGCCGACCTGCGCCCCCGCATCGCCGAGATCGCCGCCGACCTGGTGGCCGAGGTCCGCGCCGCGCCGGTGACCGACCTGGTGGCCGACTTCGCCGCGCCGCTGCCCATCCTCGTCATCGGCGAGCTGCTGGGCATCCCGGCGGGGGTGAT
>JAEZGP010000140.1 GCA_023437285.1 Actinomycetes bacterium
GGGGGGGCCCGGGGGCGGTCGGGGGGGCGCGCCGCGCCGCGGCGCGGTAGGCGTCGGCCTGCAGGCCGTACAGGTTGGCGTAGCGGCCGCCCCGGGCCAACAGCTCGGCGTGGCCGCCGACCTCCACCAGCCGGCCGGACTCCATCACCAGGATGAGGTCCGCGCCGGCCACCGTAGAGAACCGGTGCGAGACGATCAGCGTGACCGCCCCGGTCGCGGCGGCCGACGCGCGCGCCCGCGCCATGTAGCGCGCGAAGATGGCGTTCTCGCTCGGCGCGTCCAGCGACGCGGTCGGCTCATCGAGCAGGAACAGCACGGGTCGTTGCCGCATGCTGGCCCGGGCCAGGGCCACCTTCTGCCACTGACCCTCAGACAGCTCGACGCCGCCGAACTGCCAGCCCAGTTCGGTGTCCAGCCCGGCCGGCAGCTTGTCGATCACGGTCTGCGCGTCCGCGTCGGCCACGGCGCGGGCGACCGCCGCCGGGTCGTCGGCCCGGTCGAGGTCGCCCAGGCCGATCGACTCCGCCATCGTGGTCCGGTAGCGACCGAAGTCCTGGAACGCCGCGCTCAGGCCCGCCCGCCACGACGCCGTGTCCAGGTCGGCGAGGTCGACGCCGTCGACCCGGATGGTGCCCGACGTGGGCCGGTAGAACTTCGCCAGCAACTTCACCAGCGTCGTCTTTCCCGACCCGTACTCGCCGACGACGGCGACCACCGACCCGGCCGGCAGCCGCACGCTCACGTCGGCCACCGCGAGCCTCGGCGTTTCCTCGGCCCCGGCCGGATAGCCGAAGCTGACGCCGTCCAGGGTGATTCCGTCACGCAGCGTCGTCGGCGCCGCCAGCGCGGGCCCGGTGCCGGTCGTCGCCGCGCGGTGGCGGCGCAGCCACAGCAGCGGCCCGATGACCCGGCCCGCCCCGCCGACCGCCGACGTGCGGCGCGCGGCCGCCTCCACCGCGAAGCGCAGTTGGGCGCCGACCGTGATGCCGAGCACGAGATCACCCGGGCTGCCGGACGTGGCCACGACCAGCCCGAGGGCGCCCAGGAAGCCGAGGCCGAACACGGCCCAGCCGGCCGCCGCCCAGCCCGCGGCGACGAACCGGGCCCGTGCCCTGACCCGCAGCCATGCGTCCCACGCGACGCGCTGGCGCTCGACCAGCTCACCGGCGACCCCGGCGACCCGGATCTCCTTGCTGGACGAGGCCGTGGTGGCGAGGGTGAACAGGTGCCGCTCGACCCGGCGCGCCTCCGCGGCGTCGGTCTCCGCCCGCTGGATGCCCGGCCGGCCGATCCGTTCGAAACCCAGCGGCGCCGCCGCGAACACCAACAACCCCAGCAGGTACGGCGAGACGCTGCCGAGGGCGGCCAGGCTCAGCGCGAGCCGGGCCACCAGGCTGATCGCCTCGACCGCCGACCAGGCCGAGGTGATGACCGCGTACGGCTCGGAACGCACGATGTCGAGCCGATTGAGGAACTCGGGCCGCTCCAGGTGTTCCAGCGTCTCGATGCCGGTCGCGATCTCCAGCGTCTCCGGCTGGAGCTGGGTGATGGCGACGTGCTCGACCAGCATCGTGTGCGCCGACATGGCCAGGCTGCCGGCCACGAGTTGCAGCGCGTACGCCAGCGCGGCGCCCACGGCACCCACCGCGATCGCGGTCGTGTCGTCGCGGCCGGTCCCGTCGACGATCTCGCGCAGCGCGCGGCCGACCGCTACGAACGACAGGCTGTCCAGCACCATCAGGAGCAGCAGCGCGGTGGAGATCCAGGGCGCCAGCCGGAACGACCGCCCCAGCATCTCCCGCCAGATCGCCACCGTGGCCTTCGCGCCGGGGCGTTCGGTCACGACGGCACCTCCTCGATCCGGTCGTCGTAACCGCGGGTGAAGCGCTCGGCCTGCAGGGCGAACATCCCGGCGTACCGGCCGTCGCGCGCGATCAGCTCGGCATGGGTGCCGTCCTCCACGACCCGGCCGCCGTCGAGCAGCACGATGCGGTCGGCCTGGCGTACGGTCGACAGGCGGTGCGAGATCAGCACGACCGTGGCGTTGCCACGGGCCCGCATCAGCCGCGCGAACACGTCGAACTCCGTGCGTACGTCCAGATGGGCGGTGGGCTCGTCGAGGACGAGGACGCGCGCGCCGCGGTGCACGGCGTACAGGGCCCGGGTCAGCGCGACCTGCTGCCACTGGCCGCCGGACAGGTCGACGCCGCCGGTACGGTCGCGGGCCAGCGGCGTGTCCCAGCCGGCCGGCAGGTCGTCGATCAGGCGCGTCACCCCGGACTCCGCAGCGGCCTGTCGCAACGCGGCCTCGTCGAGGGCGCCGCCCTGACCCAGCCGGACGTTGTCGACGGCCGGCAGGTGGTAGCGGACGAAGTCCTGGAACACGATCGCCAGCCGGCGCCGCCACGCCGCGATGCCGCCGGTCGCCGGGTCGGCGATGTCGATGCCATCGGCGGTGATCCGGCCGGCCGTCGGCTCGTACAGGCCGGCGAGCAGCTTCGTCATCGTGGACTTGCCCGCGCCGTTGAGGCCGACCACGGCGACCAGCTCGCCGGGCCGCAACTCCAGGTCGAGCTTGTCGAGGACGAGCCGGTCGGCACCCTCGTAGCCGAAGCTGACGCCCTCGAACCGGACGAGCGGCGGGCGGCCCGGCGCCTGGTCGGAGGGGACGACCTCCGGGTCCGGTGCCGCCAGCAGCTCACGGACCTGCTCGTACGCCCGCATCACCGCCTGCGCGCCGGCGATCATGACCGAGTCGTACGTGTAGAACGTGACGGAGTACACCGCCCACGCCGCCGTGAGCACGGCGGTCTCGGTGGCGATCGTGGCCCGCCCGTCGGCCGTGCCGCGCGCCACGAGGTAGTACACGACCGCGACCGGCACGAAGATCAGCAGCGCCGTACGCCATTTTTCGATGTTCTGCCGGCGCTCGTCGGCGTAGACCGGCCCCAGGTACTGGCGCACCAGCGACCGGTACCGGTCGACGAGCCAGCCGCCGAGGCCGAAGACGCGCAGTTCCTTGCCCTCCGCGACGGCCGTGGCGACCGTGGTCCAGTAGGTGAACCGCCGCTCGACGGGTGCCTGCGCCTGCCAGATGACGTAGTGCCGGTGAGCGACGTGCAGCAGGTGTGCCCGGTTCAGCAGGGCGGGGATCACCAACGCCGGCACGAGCCACCAGGCGTAGGACGCGACGACCGCCGCGGCGGCGGCCATGCCGAGGTAACGGAAGGGGCGCTGGAGCATGACGAGCGCCCCGTCGGACGGCCTCTGTTCAGCCCAGGTCACGGGGTCGGCCGAGGCCGTGCGCAGCAGGTCCTGGACCTCGGGTCGTTCCAGGACGCTCACCGTCGGCACGCCGGTCGCCAGCCGCGCGACCCGCGCCCGGTGCGCGCCGTCCATCTGCCCGGCCGCCAGAAACTCCACCGGTTGGAACACCGCGCCGAGACCCTGGTCCGCCATGATCACGGCACCGAGGATCAGCAGGGGCACGACGACGCCGCCCTCGCGGTCGACGCCGTCGATCAGTGCGGCCGTCGCCACGGCGGTGGCCGCCGGCAGCGTCGAACGCAGCAGGTAACCCGCGGACAAGGTCGCGAGCGTCGCCGGCCGTACGTCCCGCAACGGTCGCGCGAGCAGCAGAGAATTCCGCGGAATGGCCATCACCCCGTTCCGACCGGTAACCCTGGTTTCGAAACGGGGATTCGACAAATCCTTTTGGCCGCGCATGAGTGAGGGGCATCCGGCCCACCATCCGGATGCCCCTCGGGCTCAGTTGCGCGTGGTGCTCAGTGCGCGTGGTGCTTAGTAGGTGCTGCTGCGGCGACCGCCGGCCAGCGACACGGTGAGCATGACACCCACGGCGGCCAGGCCAACCTGGATGAGCAGCTCGACCCAGTCGACGCCGCTGGTCGTGGCCACACCCAGCGAGCGGGCGATCGCGGTGCCCAGCAGGGCCGCGCCGACACCGATCAGCATGGTCAGCCACAGCGGGATGTTCTGCCGGCCCGGGACCACCAGGCGCCCGAGGGCACCGACGATGAGGCCGACGATGATGGCCGTGATGATTCCAGTGACAGTCATGACGCCTCCAAATCCGGGGCTTTTTCAAGCCTTGGTTATCGCTCGACCGGTTAGTGCCCGAGCGTGGAGAGCGTCAAACGCGCGCATGCGTCGACAATCGCGGCGTCCATCGTGGAGAAGGCCATCGGTGGCGCCTTGAGCAGCGGAAACCAGGAATATTCCAGCGACTCGGCCGGGTCGATTCTGATCCGGTCCGCGGGGAGCCGGGCCAGGAAAAAGCAGTCGAGTACGGGCAGCAGCTCGTCCTGGAACTCGTACTCGCCCATGTACATGCCGACGAGTTCGCCCAGCTCGACGGTGACGCCGAGTTCCTCGCGTCCCTCCCGCACGGCGGCGTCGCGCGGGTGTTCCCAGCCGTCGCAGAACCCGCCGGGCGTCTCCCACAAACCGGCCTTGGGCGCCACCGCGCGCCGCAGCGCGAGGAACCGGACGTCGGCGGTCAGCGGGCCGTCGAGGACGATCAGGCTCGCCGTCGGCCGGGCGTTGACAAACAGGGCGTACCCACAGATTGTGCAGGTCGTGGGTGGGTGAGCGGCCAGCGGCGAGCCGCACCGCGGGCAGTGTGCCGCCTTGGTCGTCACGGCCGGCCTGCCGCTGTCCTGGCCGTCACCGCCGCTGTCCTGGTCGCCGCTGTCCTGCTCGTCACTTCTTGCCGGCGCCCTTGGCGTCGCCCCCGTCGGAGGTGGACAGCGCGGCGATGAAGGCCTCCTGCGGGACCTCGACCCGGCCGACCATCTTCATCCGCTTCTTGCCCTCCTTCTGCTTCTCCAGCAGCTTGCGCTTGCGGCTGATGTCACCGCCGTAGCACTTGGCGAGCACGTCCTTGCGGATGGCGCGGATGGTCTCGCGGGCGATGACCCGCGACCCGATCGCCGCCTGGATCGGCACCTCGAACTGCTGGCGCGGGATCAGCTTCTGCAGCTTGGACGCCATCGTCGTGCCGTACGTGTAGGCCTTGTCCTTGTGCACGATCGCGGAGAACGCGTCGACCGGCTCGCCCTGCAGCAGGATGTCGACCTTGACCAGGTCGGCGGCCAGCTCGCCGGAGGGCTCGTAGTCGAGGCTCGCGTACCCCTTGGTGCGCGACTTGAGCTGGTCGAAGAAGTCGAAAATGATCTCGCCGAGAGGCAGCGTGTAGCGCAGTTCGACCCGGTCGGCCGACAGGTAGTCCATGCCCTGCAGCACGCCGCGCCGCCCCTGGCACAGCTCCATCACCGCACCCACGAAGTCGTTCGGGGTGAGCACCGTGGCGCGGGCCACCGGCTCGTACACCTCGGCGATCTTGCCGGTCGGGTACTCGCTGGGGTTGGTCACCACGACCTCGGTGCCGTCGTCGGTGATGACCCGGTAGACCACGTTCGGCGCGGTCGCGATGAGGTCGAGGCCGAACTCGCGCTCCAGCCGCTCCTGGATGATCTCCAAGTGGAGCAGGCCGAGGAAGCCGCACCGGAAGCCGAAACCGAGCGCCGCGCTGGACTCCGGCTCGTAGACGAGCGCCGCGTCGTTGAGCTTGAGCTTGTCGAGGGCGTCGCGCAGCTCCGGGTAGTCGGAGCCGTCCAGCGGGTACAGCCCGGAGTACACCATCGGCTTCGGGTCCTTGTACCCGCCGAGCGGCTCCTTGGCCGGCCGGTTGTTGATGGTCACCGTGTCGCCGACGCGGGACTGGCGCACGTCCTTCACGCCCGTGATCAGGTAGCCGACCTCGCCGACGGACAGCGCCGCCGACTTCACCGGCTCCGGCGAGATGACGCCGATCTCCAGCAGTTCGTGCGTGGCACCCGTGGACATCATCTTGATCCGGTCGCGGGCCTCCAGCCGGCCGTCGACCACCCGGATGTAGGTCACCACACCCCGGTAGATGTCGTACACCGAGTCGAAGATCATGGCCCGGGCCGGCGCGGCCGCGTCGCCGACGGGCGGGGTCATCTGCCGGACGATCTCGTCGAGCAGATGCGGCACGCCCTCCCCGGTCTTGCCGGACACGCGCAGACAGTCCTCCGGCTCACACCCGATGAGGTGCGCCAGCTCCTCGGCATACTTCTCCGGCTGGGCCGCCGGAAGATCAATCTTATTGAGTACGGGGATGATGTGCAGATCGTTCTCAAGCGCCAGGTACAGGTTGGCCAGCGTCTGGGCCTCGATCCCCTGGGCCGCGTCGACCAGCAGCACCGCGCCCTCACAGGCGGCGAGGCTCCGGCTCACCTCGTACGTGAAGTCGACGTGCCCCGGAGTGTCGATCATGTTGAGGACGGCTTCCTCGCCCTTCCGGTCGCCCTCGCGGATCCGCCACGGCATGCGTACGGCCTGGCTCTTGATCGTGATGCCGCGCTCGCGCTCGATGTCCATCCGGTCGAGGTACTGCGCGCGCATCTGCCGGGCGTCCACCACCTCGGTGAGCTGCAGCATCCGGTCCGCCAACGTCGACTTGCCGTGGTCGATGTGGGCGATGATGCAAAAGTTGCGGATGCGCTCCGGTGGGGTGGCACCGGGGCCGAAGGCGCCGGCATCGGGCGTCGCTGGCACGTGTGTCCGTTTCCTCGTCGGGTCTGACTAGCTATAGTCCCATGCCGGGCCGGGGCCGCGTTCCTTGC
This sequence comes from Actinomycetes bacterium, assembly GCA_023437285.1. Classification (GTDB taxonomy): domain Bacteria; phylum Actinomycetota; class Actinomycetes; order Mycobacteriales; family Micromonosporaceae; genus Luedemannella. The sequence continues at coordinate 6,672 of JAEZGP010000140.1, forward strand.
GCCGCCCGTTTTGGTCCCGCCCCCGGCCACCTGGTAACCTGGCTGTTCGCGCGCCGCGCTCGATGCCGTGTGCGCAGGATGCATCACGGAAGAAACCCCACTACGGAACAGGACGAGGCTGTCGCGTGGCGAACATCAAGTCTCAGATCAAGCGCAACCGGCAGAACGAGAAGGCCCGGCTGCGCAACAAGTCGGTGAAGTCTGCCCTCAAGACCGCCGTCCGCAAGGTCAACGCCGCCGCTGAGGCCGGCGACGCCGAGTCGGCGACCGCCCTCATGCGCGCCGCCACCAAGCAGCTCGACGTGGCCGTCAGCAAGGGCGTCATCCACAAGAACCAGGCCGCGAACCGCAAGTCGGCGATCGCGAAGAAGATCAGCGCGCTCAGCGCCTGACCCACCCGCAACGGGTGCCGAAAGCCCGGCAACGCGCCGGGCCCGGCCTCCCTCATCAGCGTTCCCACAGCGGTCGAGCGCGACAAACTCTCCCACCGTGGACCGGACCGGCGCACGACGCCCGGCCCGGTCC
>JAEZGP010000383.1 GCA_023437285.1 Actinomycetes bacterium
GTTCCGCGACCCGGGCGATCCGCGACGGACGCCGCTCGACATCTCGCTGAACCCGGCGCTCGGACCGCTGCGGCGGGCGGTGTGCGCGCGGCTCGGCGAAGGGCCGCTGACGCTCGACGAGCTGCGCGCCTGGGCGCTCGGGGCGACCATCTACCGGGCCGATGACGTGACCCGGGCCGTGACGGAACTGCACCACAACGGCACCGTGCGGCGCGACCCGCCGGGTGGGCGGCTCACGCTGGCGACCACGCTCAGCCTGGCCTGAGGCGTAGGGTGACAGCATGAAGATAGGCGTGCAAATCCCTGACTTCACCTACCCCGGCGGACCCGCCACGTTGGGCGCCGACCTGGCCCGCATCGCCCGCACCGCCGACGAGGCCGGCTTCGACACCATCGCCGTGATGGACCACTTCTTCCAAATCTCGGTGGTCGGGCCGCCCGAGAACGACATGCTCGAGGCCTACACCACGCTGGGCTACCTGGCCGGCGTGACGACGCGGGCCCGCCTGCTGACGCTGGTCACCGGGACGGTCTACCGCCACCCGGGGATTCTGGCCAAGACGGTCACCACCCTGGACGTACTCTCCGGCGGGCGTGCGTGGCTCGGCATCGGCGCCGCCTGGAACGAGGAGGAGTCGCTCGGCCTCGGCATTCCCTTCCCGCCGGTGGCGGAGCGGTTCGAGCGCCTGGAGGAGACGCTGCGGATCTATCAGCAGATGTGCCTGGGCGACGAGACGCCGTTCACCGGTCGCTACTACCAGCTCGATCGGCCGCTCAACCGGCCGCTGCCGCTGACCCGCCCGTACCCGCCGATCATGATCGGCGGCGGCGGGGAGAAGAAGACCCTGCGGCTCGTCGCCCAGTACGCGGACGCCTGCAACCTGTTCCCCGGGCCCGACCTGGAGCGCAAGCTGGACGTCCTGCGGGCCCACTGCGAGGCGGTCGGCCGCGACTACGACGAGATCCACAAGACCGTGTACTACCGCTTCGACCTCGGCGCGGCGGGCGAACGGATTGGCACGATCGTCGCCGAGCTGGAGCAGCTGGGCAAGCTCGGCATCGACATGGCCATCGGGCAGGTCCGCGACGCGTACACGCTGACCCCGCTGGAGATCATCGGCCGCGACATCATCCCGGCCGTGGCGGAGTTCTGATCAGCCCTCGGTTGACGGCAGCACCTGGGCGGCGATCCGCTCGCAGACGTCGCGCGTGTGGGCGAAGTCGCCCTCAACGTCGCCGGTGCTCGGGTAGCGCTGCAACACCGACATCACCCATGAGTCGCCGATGGCCAGGCATGAGACGTGCCAGTGGTTGTCCTCGTCGCGCAGCAGCCAGCCGTTCTTGATCGCGACCTTGGCGGCCGTCGCGGCGGGCAGGGCGTCGCGGATGCCGAAGTCACCGTCGCCGCGCACCTCCCGCATCGCGTTGAGCACCCACGGCGTCCATGTCGCGCCGGCGGCCTTGCCGGTGGCGATGCAGGAGCCCATCCGGACCGCGTCGCGGGCGGAGACCCGCGTGGTGCCCCACTCGTCCGGCACGACGGTCGAGTCGGTCAGCCCACAGATGCTGATGAGCCGCCGGATGGAGGCGGTCCGGCCGTTCGCCTTAAAGATCTTGGCAGCGGCGGCGTTGTCGCTGTCCCGGATCATGATCTCCAGGTCACGCAGCGCGCTCTCGCTGGGCGTCACGCCGCGCGCGGCGGCCATGCGCAGGTAGTCCGAGGCGAGCCATGCTTTGATCATCGAAGCGGTGGTGCTCTGCGCCGCGTGGTTGTCCGAACCGACGATCTTGCCCGTGGTGCGGTCGAGCAGGGCCCAACTGACGAACCCCTCCGTGTCGACGCTCACCTTCGGGGTGGTCGTCTTGGCGGTGACCGGCTTCTTCGCTGATGCCCTGGTGGAGGTCTGGTTGTCGTCGGGGGTCGTCGTCTTTTTGGTTGGCGGCGGAGTGGCCGCGCCGTCGCCGGTCGGCGCCGCCGACGTCGCGTCGGCCCCAGTGGGCGTCGGCGTCGGCGTCGGGGTCGCGGCGTCGGCCGGGTCCGCCGAGGCGAGCGGCGCACCGGGGGCGAACCGCAGCGCCAGGCCGGCTGTCACCAGCACCAGCAGGACCAGGACGATCCGCAGCCGCCGAGCGGCGGACGATGAGGCGTCGTGAGGTGTCACGCGGGGGGTACCTCGGAGGGTGGGGACGTGCCACGAGGGCCGTGAGGCCAAACGTAGCGACGCCTACCGGCACCGACGAACAATCGTGAGCCACGCAACGCGCTTGATTGCCTGATCAAGTGGCTGTTTGTTACAGGGCTGCTCTGTGAGGCAGAGGTTCTGTAACGGGATGGTCTGGCTGCGGCCGGCGACCGGGTTAAGGTTCCCGCCCTCCGACCTGCCGCCCGCCGCTAACGGCCGCGGGCGCCGAGGACTTCGCCGAAGGTACGCAGGACGACTTTGACATCGAGCCAGAGGGACCAGTTCTCGATGTAGTAGTTGTCGAACCGCGCCCGATCGGAGATCGGTGTGTCGCCGCGCAGCCCCGACACCTGGGCGAGCCCGGTCAGCCCGGCCGGCACCCGGTGCCGCTCGGCGTACGTGG
>JAEZGP010000185.1 GCA_023437285.1 Actinomycetes bacterium
CACCTAGCGCGACCGGTCGCTCCCCCGCGCGCGGAGCCACGGTCAGCCGCGCGGGTAGTCGTCGGGCAGGGTCGCCGGTTGCCGGTGCGGTTCCACCGGCTCCGTGCGGCCGCTGCGCATGCTCAGCTCGGCCGCGGCGAGCGTGGCGCAGACCCGGGCCGCCGTCCGGTACGGGTACGGCCACGGCGCCTCGCCCCGCACGGCGGCCAGAAAGGCCGTCATCTCCGCGTCGTACATGGACTCGTAGACGGCCGCCCAGTCGCAGACCGTCTCCACCGCCGGCGCGGCGCCGCCCGGCAGACTGCGTTCGAGTACGCCCGAGAGTAGGTCGAACCGGATGGCGCCACCGTCGCCGACCGCCCAGCCCTGCCGCACCGGCGCGGGTACCGCCATCACGACGGTGAGCTGACCGGTGGCGCCGCCCTCCAGCGCCAGCTGCAGCGACCACGTGTCCTCGCCTTCAAGGTCGAGACGGCCGCGCCGCGTGACGCGTCCGCTGGCCGCCGTCGCGTGGCCGAAGACGTGGCCGAGCGCGATCAGTTCGAAGGGGACCATCTCGCGGGCGGGGGCCATCGCGCGGTGCCGCGCGTAGTACTCGGCGCCCTCGCCCGGGTGCCAGCTCGGCGCGTCGACCGACAGCAGGTACCCGAAGGCGTGCAGGGTGCCCAGCTCCTCGGCCACGACGCGGCGCAGCTCGCGGACGAACGGGTGGAAGTAGAGGGTGCAGGACGGCGCGGCGACCCGGCCGCTGCGCGCGGTCGCCTCCTCGACGCGCCGGTGGTCGTAGGACCAGATGTCGGCCTCGCAGAAGAAGTGCAGGTCGCGCTTGAGCGCCGCGGCGATGTAGCGGTCGTGCTCGTTGGGCGGGGTCGAGATGATCACCGCGTCCGGCGCCGTGTCCCACGCCTCGTCGAGCGTGGCGACCGTGGCGACGCCGAAGCGTTGCGCCGCGCGGGCACGCCGGTCGGGGCGCTCGTCGAGCACGGTGAGGGTGAGGCCGGGTCGTTGGTGGAGGTCGCGCAGTCGCCGGGTGCCCATCGAGCCGGCGCCGACCTGCAGGACTCTCATGACGTGCTCCTAATTCGGATTGCCGTGTGCCGGACAATGAAACCTTTGATTTGCGCAGCGTAGCGGCCAATAACGCTCATAACTAGTGATCATGGATTCTTATGAAATGCTGATTTCATCTGTTGACATCCGCCCGAGCCGGTCAGACACTTTGTCTCCACGCGAGGTGGCGGGTTGGAGGGCACATGGCGCTCGGCGAAGCGGAAGCGGCGGCCCGGCCGCACCGGCGGTTCGCCCGGCGCCTGTCGCGGCGCATCGACCGGATGAGCGACCGCCGGTTCGGGCTGCTGCTCTTCGTGCCGGCGGCGGTGCTCGTCGGCCTCATCGTCTTCCCGCCGATCGTGGCGGTGCTGGTGATGAGCCTGTTCCGCATCGAGCTGCTCAAGGACGGCCCGACCCGGTTCGTGGGCCTGGACAACGTCGGCCGGATGCTCGAGGACAGCTTCTTCATGGACTCGGTGCCGCGCACGCTGCTGTTCGCGCTCGGCGCCACGGCGTTGACCGTCCCGCTCGCGCTGGGCACGGCGCTGCTGATGAACCGGCGCACCAAGTTCGACACCCCGCTGGCCATCGCGCTGCTGCTGCCGTGGGCCATCGCCCCGATCGTGACCGGCTTCTTCTGGCGGTTCATGTTCCAGCCGAGCTTCGGGCTGGCGACCCAGGTGTCCAACGGGCTCGGCCTGACCGACGGCCCGGTGCCCTGGTTGCAGGACCCGACCACCGCGTTGGTGCTCGCGATGGTGGCGACCGCCTGGCGGTCCGTGCCTCTGCTCGCGCTGATCATGCTGTCCGCGCTCAAGGCGATCCCGAACCAGCTCTACCGGGCCGCGCGGATGGACGGGGCCACGCCGTGGCAGGCCTTCCGGTCGGTCACCCTGCCGAGCATCGGGCCGACGCTGCTCATCGCCACGATTCTTCAGATCATCATCTCGTTGCAGGTGTTCGACCTGCTCTTCCAGCTCACCCGCGGCGGCCCGGGCTTCGAGACGACGACGATCACCTACTACATCTTCACGGCGGCGTTCGACAACCTGAGTCTCGGGTACTCCGCACTGCTCGCCATCTTCCTGATGCTGGTCATCGTGGCGGCCAGCGGCCTCACGCTGTACCTGCGGGCCGGCCGCGCGCGCCGTCGTGCCCGGCTCGACGCCGACCAGAACGACCTCGTCGAGGCCGAGCGGCTCCACATGGACGGCTTCGGTTGGGACGCCGAGGACGCCGACCCCCCGCCCGCCCGGCGACGGCTTCGGATGCCGGCGCTCCCGGCGCCCGTGCGCCGGCTCGCCACCGTCGTGGCGGTCGGACTGCTGCTGCTGTGGTCGATCGGACCCACGCTGTGGATCCTCGTCGCGAGCCTGCAACCGGAGTCCGCGATCACCTCGGTGCCGCTGGACCTCGTCCCGTGGCTGGACTTCAGCCAGTACGTCGACCTGCTGAGCAATCCCAAGTGGCTCTCGTCGATCTGGGTCAGCCTCGTGATGACCGTCGGCTCGACCATCATCACGCTGTTCATCGGCGCGCTGGCCGCCTATCCGCTGGCCCGCCTCGAGGTGCCCGGCAAGCGGTGGGCCGTGGGCGTGCTGATGTTCACCTACACGGTCCCCGCGATCGTGCTGCTCATCCCGTTGCTGTTCATGTTCAACGCGCTCAACCTGACCGACTCGGTGACCGGCCTGATCATCGCGCACGTCGCGTTCTCGCTCCCGCTGACCATCTGGCTGCTGCGCAACATCTTCGCCAGCGTGCCGGCGGCGATCGAGAAGTCGGCGCGCATGGACGGGGCCACCCGGCTCGGCACCCTGTTCCGGGTCACCATCCCGGCGGCGTCCGCCGGCATCGCGGCCACCGCCATCCTGCTGCTGATCAGCGTCTGGAACGAGTTCCTGTTCGCGGTCGTGCTCGGCAACCAGGGTGCGGTGACCGTCACCCGACGGATCGGCTACATCAACTCGCCGGCTGGCATCAGCGGCGAACCTCCGTACACCTATCAGGCCGCAGCCGGCATCGTGGCCGTACTCCCCGTGATCATTCTTGTGATCCTCTTTCACCGCCGGATCCGGTCCGGGCTGACCGAGGGTTACCTCAAGGGCTGAAGGGCTCTCCCCATGAATGGACTACCAGCCAGCGGCACCTCCCGTCGAACCCTCCTGCGCAACGCGGTCGCCCTCGCCATGGCCGCGCCGGTGCTCGCCGCCTGCACCGACGACGACACCCCGGCCGCGCCGTCCGGCAGCGGCAGCGGTGACGACAAGTTCCCCGGCGTCGCCCTCAAGGTGGCCTGCAACCCCACCAGCCAGCAGGCCTGCGCCGAGGCGGGCAAGCAGTGGGCCGCCCTCACCGGCGGTACGGTCACCGCGGAGATCATCCCGTACGCGGAGCGCGCCACGAGCTACGCCTCCTGGATCGTGTCCAAGGACGCCAGCTACGACGTGCTCTACGCGGGCGTCGACTTCATCTCCAACTTCGGCGACAAGATCTACCTCGACCTGGCGAAGCTGCTCGGCGACACGAGCGACTTCGTGCCGGCGGCGCTCGGCCAGCTGACCAAGAGCGGCGCGCTGCACGCGGCCCCGCTGTTCGCCGACATGGAACTGTTCTTCCACAACAAGAAGAACTGGGCCGAGGCGGGCCTGCCCGAGGCGCTGCCGGGCACCTGGGACGAGCTCTACGCGTACGCCCCCAAGCTCGCGGTCGGCAACCGCGAGCCGTGCGTGGTCCCGTGGAACAACAACGGCGTGCCGTTCTGGATCGCGTTCTTCAACTCCACGGGCGGGCAGCTGTTCAGCGAGGACAAGAGCCAGCTGATGTTCGACAACGACAAGGGCCTGCAGACCTGGCAGGCGATCGCGCGCGGGTTCCAGGCGAAGTTCTTCGGCACCGCCGGGGCGAACGCGGTCGGTGACCAGGACACGTCGCTGCTGTTCAACCAGAATCTGGCGGCCAGCCAGATCAACACGACCGGGTTCGGCTCGACCGCCCTGAGCACCGACCCGGCGGCCAAGTCGGTCATCCGCAAGGAGGACCTGGGCGTCAACCCGCTGCCCGGCATCGCCGCCGGCACCAGCGGCAGCGTCATCGTCGCCGAGGGCCTGGGCATCAACAAGTTCGGCAAGAACCAGGAGGCCGCGCTGAGCTTCGTGAAGTTCGCCACCGGCGCGCAGTTCCAGAAGCAGCTCGTGCTCGGCAAGGCCGGCCAGGTGCTGCCGTCGAGCCGGCTGTCGGTGAGCAGGGACGCCGAGGTCGCCGCGAGCTTCCCGTTCGCCGCCGCGCTGGCCGAGCAGGCCAAGGCGCAGCTGGCCTGGCCGGGCAACGCGCCGTTCAAGTGGAACGCGCCGTTCCTGCTGGGCCTGACCAACCTGTCCAAGGGCACCTGGACGCCGGAGCAGGCGCACGAGGAGACCATCAACGCCGTCAAGAAGCTCATGATCGCCCAGATGGGCGCCTGAGTACGGGCATCGGCGCACGTACGGAGTAAGGAGTGGGCATGGCGGGTGCGACGTTGCGACTGGAGTCGCTGTACCGGCGCTACGGCAAGGTGACGGCGGTCGACGACCTCAACCTCGAGCTGCCGGCGGGTCGGTTCGTGACCCTGCTGGGGCCGTCGGGGTGCGGCAAGACGACCACGCTGAACCTCATCGCCGGGTTGGAACGGGCCGACGGCGGCACGATCCACCTCGGCGATCGGGACATCACCAAGGTGCCGCCGAACGAACGGGGCATGGCGATCGTCTTCCAGAACTACGCGCTGTACCCGCACATGTCCGTCTTCGACAACATGGCGTTCTCTCTCAAGCTGCAGCACCGGCCCAAGGCGGAGATCCGCTCGCGGGTCAGCCGGGTCGCCGAGGCGCTCAGCATCGGGCACCTGCTCACCCGTCGCCCCGGCCAGCTCTCCGGCGGCCAGCAGCAGCGGGTGGCGCTCGGCCGGGCCATGGTGAAGCGGCCGTCGGTGTTCCTGCTCGACGAGCCGTTCAGCAACCTGGACGCGGCGCTGCGGGCCCGCATGCGTACCGAGGTCAAGCACCTGCATCAGAGCCTCGGCACGACGAGCGTGTTCGTCACGCACGACCAGGAGGAGGCGATGACGCTGTCGGACTTCATCGCCGTGATGCGCGACGGCAAGCTCGTCCAGTACGGCACGCAGCACGAGGTGTACGGCACGCCGTGCAACACCTACGTCGCCACGTTTCTCGGCAAGCCCCGGATGAGCCTCATCGAGGGGGAGCTGGAACGCGGCGCCGACGGGGTGGCGTTCGTCGCCCCGGGAGTCCGCCTGGAGCTGGGCACCGAGGCCGGCATCGGGCTGGCCGACGGGGACTGGCCGAAGGTCGCGGCCGGGCTGCGGGCCGAGGACGTGTCACTGGGCGATCCCGGGCCGCTGTCGTTCGGGGCCACCGTGCAGCTGCTGGAGCCGATCGGCTCGGACACCTTCGTCGAGCTGGGGGTGGGCGGCGCGGTCGTGGTGGCCCGCGTCGCCCCGGACCACAAGGTGGCCGTGGGCGACACCGTGCACGCCACCGTCAAGCCCGGCCGGGTGCACCTGTTCGACGTGGCCAGCACCAACCGCATCGTCCGGTGAACCGCTGACGACAAGCCCCGTGGGCACCTGTCCGCGCCCCCCGTCGCGGAAGGGTGCCCACGGCCTGTCGGTGGCCGGCAGACCGTCAGGTCGTGGCGTGGTAGTCGCGGACGAGCTGCATGGCGGCGCGGCGCAGGGTACGTGCCACGGCGTCGACCTTCTCGGACGGCAGCCGTCGCGCCGGAGCGCTCACGCTGATGCCGCACGGGAACGGCATGTCGACGAGGTTGACGGCGACGCAGCGGCCATCGGGCTGGTTCTCGCAGTCGTCGACCCCGTAGCCGACCTTGCGGACCTGCTCCAGCTCGGTGAGGTAGCCGTCGACGGTGCAGATGGTGCGCTCGGTGTAGCGGGTCAGCTCCTGCGCCGCGAGCAGGGCGCGGACCCGGTCGTCGGGCAGCTCGGCGGCCATCGCCTTGCCCAGCGCGGTGGAGTGCAGGCTGCCGTGGTCGCCCGGCCGGGCGGCCAGGCGCATCATCTCGTTGCTCTCGACCACGAGGACGTGCAGCACGGTCGCGCCGTCCAGGATGCCCAGGTTGGTGGTCTCACCGAGCCGGTCGCGGAGCTTCTCGAGCACGGGCTTGGCCCGGCTGATGAGCATGTCAAGTTGCCGGGTGTGCTGGGGACGCAGGGCCAGGCCGAGCCGGTAGAGGTTGTTCTCGTCGTCGCGTTCCACGTAGCGGCGTGCCTCAAGGGCGGACAGGTAGCGATAGGCGGAGCTCTTCGGCAGCGACGTCACCTCGGCGACATCGGACAGCGTCGCCCCGTCGCGGGAGCGTTGCAGCACGTCGAGGATGTCGCAGACCCGTTCGACGGCCCGGATGGGGTAGCTCGCGCCGGACTCGGCGGTGACCTTCATCGTGTGTTTCGTCCCTGTCTCTCGTGGTGCCTGCACCCAGAGTAGGTCGTGGATTTCATCTGTCAAAACGACAGGCCGGCGCTGATATCCGTGGCTGCAACGGTTTGGTCACCGTATCGGAACGGCCATTTCATCTGTTGACACGGTCGATCTTCCATGCCCATACTCGGGCACGCATCTGCTCCAGATCGCGTCCCGCCGCTGGCGGGCAACCAACGGCACGAGTGGGGACAGGTTCGAATGTCTACACGCCGCAATCGCCGGGTCGGCCGGCTCCTCGCCGCCTCGGCGGCGCTCCTCATGATTGTTCCCGCCGCAGCGTGCGGCTCTGATTCCGATTCCGACTCCGCCAGCCCTGGCGACCAGATCCTACGCATCGCCGAGGCCGTTGAGCAGCCCACGCTCGACCCGGCGAGGAACATCCAGTACCTCAGCGACGAGATGGCCGCGATCTACGACACCCTCGTCGTACTCAACGCCGACGGCTCGATCGGCCCCAGCCTCGCCGAGTCCTGGACGGTCGAGGGCCCGTCGATCACGTTCAAGCTGCGTACGGGCGTGAAGTTCCACGACGGCACCCCGTTCAACGCCGAGGCCGTGAAGGCGGCGCTGGACCGGGTCGTCGACCCGAACACCAAGGCGACCAACTCCAAGAGCGTGCTCGGCCCCTACGACAACAGCCAGGTCATCGACGAGAACACCGTCAAGGTGACCTGGAAGACCCCGGTGGGCGCCGCCCTGATCAACCTGGCGAACGCCGACCTGAGCATCCCCTCGCCCACCGCCGCTAAGGCCGACACGCTCGACGCGAAGCCGATCGGCACCGGCCCGTACAAGTTCGTCAGCTACACCAAGGGCGACAAGCTCGAGGTCGAGCGCAACCCCGACTACACGACCATCCGTCCCGACCTGGCCAACAAGGGCGCGCCGAAGTACGCGAAGATCATCTTCCAGTACGTGCCGAACGCCAGCACGCGGGCGAACCTGCTGACCACCGGCGCCGTCCAGGTCGGGCAGCTGACCGGGCCGGACGCCAAGCGGCTGGCGGCCACGCCGACGCTGAACAACGCGGCGTTCCCGGGCATCAGCGAGACCGCGCTGTGGATCAACGCCAAGAAGGTGCCGGACCTCAACGTCCGCAAGGCCATCTCGGCGGCGATCGACCGTGAGGCCCTCATCCAGGCGGTGGCCGGCGGCTACGCCGAGGTCAACTGGAGCGTCGTGCCCACGATCGTGCCGGGCTACGACGCCAACGTGAAGTCGGCCGTGGCCGGCTACGACCAGGCGCAGGCCAAGTCGCTGCTCGCGGCCGCCGGCTACACGCCCGGCAGCGACGGCGTCATGACCAAGGACGGCAAGCCGCTGACGCTGACGATCCTGTCGGCGGCCGAGGACCCGTGGCCGGCGTTGGACCAGCTCGTCCAGGACCAGCTCGCGCAGGTCGGCATCAAGGCGGAGATCAAGACGGAGGAGTTCGCCACCGTCACGCAGACCCGCCGCAAGGGCGACCAGCACATCTACATCGGCCGCTACGGCATCCTCGACCCGGCCGGCAACATGCGCATCCTGTTCGCCTGCGCCAACATCCCGTCGGCCGAGGTGCCGCTGGGCACGAACCTCACCTTCAACTGCAACCCGGAGGTCGACAAGGCGCTCGAGGCCGCGGTCTCCGAGACCGACATCCCCAAGCGCGACGCGCTGCTCAGCCAGGCCCAGCAACTGATGGCGGCCGACCACACGGCGCTGGTGCTCTACCAGCCCAAGAGCGTGGTCTTCTCGGCCAAGTCGGTCCGCGGGATCGGCATGCAGCCCGACGGCATCCTGAAGATCAACGATCTGGAACCGGGCGCGTGAGTTTCGTCCGATTCGCCACGCGGCGGGTACTGGTAACCGTACCCGCCGCGTTGGCGGTGCTCCTGATCACTTTCGCGATGATCCGGCTGGTCCCGGGCGACCCGGTCCAGGTCATCGCGGGCACCAACCTCGACCCGCAGGTCGCCGAGGAGCTGCGCGAGCAACTGGGCCTCAACGACCCGCTGCCGGTGCAGTTCTTCGACTACCTGGGCCAGGTCCTGCGCGGCGACCTCGGCACGTCGTTTCTCACCCATCAGCCGGTGACGACCATCGTGGCCGAGCGGCTGCCGCTGACGCTGCTGCTCACCGCGGCCGGCGTCGGGGTCGGCCTGATGCTCTCGCTGCCCATCGGGATCATCACCGCGCTGCGGCACTCGCGCAAGCGCAGCACCGGCCTGACGTTCACGGCCGCCACCACCATGTTCGTGGCGACGCCCGACTTCCTGCTCGGCACGGTCCTGGTCACCGTCCTGGCCGTGTACGTGCAGATCTTCCCCGTCGCCGGTGCCGACGGCTGGACGTCGCTGGTGTTGCCCGCGCTCGCCCTCGGCATCCCGCTCGCCGGCATCCAGGCCCGCGTCGTGCGGACCAGCGTGCTCGACGTACTCAACCGGCCGTTCGTGCGGACCCTGCGCGCGGTCGGCGTACCGCAGCGGCGGCTGGTCGCGCGCAACGTGCTGCCCAACGCGTCCATCCCGGTGCTGAGCCTGCTGTCCGTGGAGTTCGGCCGGCTGCTCGCGGGGGCGCTCATCGTGGAGAACATCTTTTCCTGGCCCGGCCTCGGCACGGTCATCTTCGACTCGATCGGCCGGCGCGACCTGCCCGCCGTACAAGGGGAGATCCTCGTGGTGGCGCTGCTCATCCTTGCCATCAACCTGGTGATGGACATCGTGTACCGGATCGTCGATCCGCGGATCGGGCTGTCATGAGCGCGACCGCCACCCGTGCGCGGTCGCGCCGGAACCTGTTCGCGTCGCCGATGACCCGCGTCGGCCTCGTCCTGCTCGGCATCGTCGCGGTGATCACCATCGTCGGGCCGCTGGTGTACGACGTGTCGCCCACGCGTACCAACGCGATGGACAGCTACGCCCCGCCATCGGCGGCATACCCCCTGGGCACCGACCAGCTCGGCCGCGACACCCTCGCCCGGCTGCTGCACGCCGGGCTGCTGTCCATCCCGGCCGGCCTGCTCGCCGTGGGCATCGGCGCGGTGATCGGGTCGCTGATCGGCGTCGCGTCCGGCTTCGTCGGCGGTTTCGTGGACAACACGATCATGCGCGTCGTCGACGTGCTCCTGTCCTTCCCGACCCTGCTGACGGCCATCGTCGTAGTCGCGATCCTGGGCCCGAGCGTGACCAGCGCGATCATCGCGGTGTCGATCGCGGCGCTGCCGTCGTATGCCCGGGTGATGCGCGGGTCGGTGCTGCCCCTGCGGTCCGCGGCCTTCATCCAGGCCGCGCGGGTGAGCAACACCCCGCTGTACCGGCTGCTGTTCACGCACGTGCTGCCGAACGTCGCCGATGTCCTCATCGTCCTGCTCGTGATCGGAATGGGGAACGGGATCGTGGTGCTGTCCGCGCTGAGCTTCCTGGGCATCGGCGTCCAACCGCCGCAGGCCGACTGGGGCGTCATGCTAACCGAGGGCGTGGACGCCATCTACATCGCGCCGGTCGCGGCCCTTGCGCCGGCGGTCATGCTGATGCTGACCGTGCTCGGCATCAACTTCCTCGGCGAAGGGCTCGGCGCCGGCCTGCGCGTCGACACGGCACGGCGGCGGCCGCGATGAGCCTGCTGTCCGTACGCGACCTGAGCATCACCTACGGCGACGTGCGCGCCGTGGCCGACGTGTCCTTCGACGTCGCCCCCGGCGAACGGGTCGGCATCGTGGGGGAGTCGGGCTCCGGCAAGACGACCCTCGCGCTGGCCCTGATGCGGCTGCTCCCCCCGTGGGCGGTCCAGGAGGGCGGCACCGTCACGCTGGACGGGATCAACCTGTCTGACCTGCCCGAGGAGCGGCTGCGGCCGCTGCGCGGCAGCCGGGCCGGCATGGTCTTCCAGGACCCGCTGACGTCCTTCGACCCGCTGCGCACCCTGGGCAACCACCTCTCCGAGGGCCTGCGCGCGCACGGCGAGCGCGACTCGCGGCGCCGCCGCGACCGGGCCCTGAAGGTGCTGCGGTCGGTCGGGCTGCCCGCGCCGGAGCAACTGCTCGGCCGCCGCCCACACGAGCTGTCCGGCGGCATGCGCCAGCGCGGGCTGATCGCGCTCGGCCTGTCCAACGAGCCGCGGCTGCTCATCGCCGACGAGCCCACCACGGCGCTGGACGTCACCATCCAGGCCCAGATCATGGAGCTGTTCGCGAGCATCGGCGCGCCGGGTCCCCGGGCCGACCTCGGCCTGGTGATCGTGTCGCACAACCTCGGGCTCGTGCGGCAGCTGTGCACCCGCGTCATCGTCATGTACGCGGGCAGCATCGTCGAGGACAGTCCCGTCGAGGAGTTCTTCGCCGCTCCTCGTCACCCGTACGCGAAGGCGCTCAACGACGCCACGCCCCGGCTGAGCCTGCCGCGCGGCGAGGTGCGCAGCATCCCCGGGCACGCCGTCGACCTCGCCGACCTGCCGCCCGGCTGCCCGTTCGAGCCGCGGTGCGCGTACCGGCTGGACATCTGCGCCACCACCGAGCCGCCGCTGCTGTCCATCGGCGACGGCCGCCGCACGGCCTGCCACAACG
>JAEZGP010000201.1 GCA_023437285.1 Actinomycetes bacterium
GCGCACGGCCAGCCGCGCGGCGGCGGCGAACGCGGCGGCGAGCCGGTCCGGGTCGAGGTCGGTCTCGCCGGTCCACAGGGGATAGCCGGCCAGCACGGCGCTGACCCCGTGCCCGCTGGTGTGCGCGGACACGACGGGCAGCCCGGCCGCCATGTACTCGTACACCTTTCCCGAGGTCATGTGCACGCCGCCGCGCTGGATCAGCAGGAGCGCGTCCCAGCGGGCATAGCAGCGGGCCACGGCGGCCTTGGCGACCGGCCCGTCGAAGACGACGCCGTGCCCGGCGGCGGCGCGCAGGAGTTGGGCGTGGCGGTTGGCCTCACGTAAGGCCGCCGCGCCGACGTGACCGCGGAACTCCAGCCGCGACCGCGCGACCAGCGGGTCCGCCTGCCGGGCCAGGCGCCAGCCGGCCAGCGTCGCCTCCAGCGCCTCGACCGGGAACGTGGTCGTGCCGAGGTAGCCGAAGGTCAGCCCGGTCGCCGGGTCCGGCGCGCGTACCGTGCCCGGCACGCTGTCGGGGTCGTACCCGTTGCGTACCACGCGGACGCGGTCGGCGATGTCGGGGTAGCGCTGCCGGTAGCCGGCGGCGATGGAGTCGTTGACGCACCACACGGCCACGGCGTGGGCGAGGACGCGCTGCTCCCAGACGCCGGCGACGGACTCCTTGGGGAACGCCTCGCCGCCGTGCACGACGTCAACGGACCACCCGTCCCGGAAGTCGACCACGTACGGCACGCCGCGCTCCTCCCACAGCCGCCAGGTGGCGGCGAGGTTGACGTAGGGCACGCAGGTCGTCACGAGCAGGTCGGCTGGCCGGCGCCGGTGCACGTCGAGCAGCGCGCGCTCCAGGTCGTCGCGCCACCAGGCGAAGATCGGCTCCGGGAAGATCTCCTCCGACCGCTCCCGCCAGCGGTCCACCCACTGGCGGGGCCGCAGCGACCGCTCCTGGGAGTACTGGCGGATGTCGGTCTCCAGGTCGGCGCGCACGAGAGGCAGCTCGACGACCCGTACCCGGGGATCGACGGCGTCGAGCAGCGAGAGGTCGAGGCCCGAGTCGTCGTCCCAGGCCCGCCGGCAGACGGTGACGACGGTGACGTCCCAGCCGGCCGCGCACAGCTGGTTGGCGGTCTCCCGCATGCGGTAGGCGCAGCTCTTGGCCGCGGGCGGAAAGCCGATCGCGAGGTAGACAGCGTGTGGTCGGGCCGCCGGGCGGCGCCACGGCGTACGCCAGCCGGGGTTCACTCGCGATGTCCCATGGGTGGCCCTTCCCGAGACCGGACAGAGGCGCTAAACAGCGGCAATAATACTGTTATCAGCGCTAAAAAGCCGGAAATCGGGTGTACGTGTTTCATCCCTCCTGCCCGGTTCGGCAAGGCGTGTCGGCGCCCGGGCGGGCAACCTCCGGGCCCGTGGGAGGATGGACGGGTGGAGACCGCTGCGAAGACCCTCCGGTTCCGACGCTCGGCCGCGATCACGGTCGCGGCGGCGGTCGGCTTCCTCGGTGCGCTGCCCATGCTCGGCGGCGGCACCTGGTACGCGCTGATCCTGCTCGTACCGCTGGCCATCATGCTGTGGAGCTGGCGGTCGGGCACGGACGTCACCCCGGACGGCCTCGTCGTGCGCGCGGCGATCGGCGCGCGCAGCGTGCCGTGGACCGAGGGGGCCGAGCTGGCCCCGGCCCCCCAGGGTGGGGTCGTGGTGCGGCTCACCTCCGGCGCGACGCTGACGCTGCCCGCCGTGCCGACCAGCGCCTTGCCGGCGATCGTCTCGATCGGCGGCGAGCTGATCCGCGCCTGAGCGCGCCGCGCCGACCCGCCGGCGGCGCCGGGTGGCGCCCACGTGACATGCCTGGCTACTGTCGGGCGATGAGGGCCACTCCCCCGCCGCGACGTTTCGCCGCCGCTCTCGCCGCCGCGACGCTCACCGCCGGCCTGCTCGCCGGGTGCAGCTTCGGCGAGCCTGACGACTCCACGGGGGGCGGCCCGCCGAACCTGCCGAAACCCACCCCGAGCTCCGGCGGCGACAGCGGCGCCGAGACGGCCGTGACGGTGGTGGCCAAGGGCCTCGAAGTGCCGTGGGCGATCGCCTTCCTGCCCGACGGGGGCGCCCTGGTCACCGAACGCGACAGCCGGCGCATCCTCAAGGTGGGCCCCAAGTCCGACGCGGGCGGCCTGGTGGTCGAGCCCGTCCAGACGATCGAGGACGCCCGCCCGTCCGGCGAGGGCGGCCTGCTCGGCATCGCGGTCTCCCCGAAGTACAAAACAGACAACACCGTGTACGTGTACTACACCGCCGAGACCGACAACCGCATCGCGAAGCTGACCCTCGGCGGCACCCCGACCCCGATCGTCACGGGCATCCCCAAGGCCGGCAACCACAACGGCGGCGGCCTCGCGTTCGGCCCCGACGGCTTCCTCTACGCGGCCACCGGCGACGCCGCGCAGACCAGCCGCTCGCAGGACCGGGCCGACCTCGGCGGCAAGATCCTGCGGATGACCCCGGACGGCAAGCCCGCACCCGGCAACCCGTTCCCGAACTCGCTGGTCTGGTCGTACGGGCACCGCAACGTGCAGGGGCTGGCCTTCGACGCGAAGGGTCGGCTCTACGCCACCGAGTTCGGGCAGAACACCTGGGACGAGGTCAACCAGATCACCAAGGGCAAGAACTACGGCTGGCCGGTCGTCGAGGGCAAGGGCGGCAAGAAGGAGTACGTCGACCCGATCGCGGCCTGGCACACCGACGAGGCCTCGTGCTCCGGGGCGGCGATCGTCGCCAGTACGTTCATCGCCGCCTGCCTGCGCGGCGAGCGCCTGTGGCTGCTCCGGCTCACCGACGGCGGCGCGCTGCTCGGCGCCCCGACCGCCGCGCTGGAAGGCACGTACGGCCGCCTGCGCGCCGCCGCCGCCGCACCCGACGGCTCGTTGTGGATCACCACGTCGAACAAGGACGGCCGGGGCGACCCGGCGGCCGACGACGACCGCATCCTGCGCATCGTGCTCTCCGGCAGCGGCGGCGTCAGCAAGGCCTGAACCGTTGCCCGGACGGCCGGGCACCGCGCGCCGGCCGGGTGAAGCTCGACACCACCCGGCCGGAGCCTGGCGCGGCCACACCGCCCCGTCATCCGGGTGAGGTAAGGATGAGTGGTGCAACCGTTGCCCCGTACCCGCCGGATTTTCACGACCGGGACCACCGCGCTGACCTCGGCGGCCCGCCGGGCCCGCCAGCTGGGCTACCGGCTGCGCACCGACGACGGCCCGCGCTGGTGGCGCTCCCGCGCCGCGCGCCGGACCCGCTCGGCGATCGCGGTGCTCGTGGTGACCGTCGTCGGCGCCGCGATCGGCACGCTGCTGCTGGCCAGCGTCCGCCAGGACGTGGGCCCGTTCCAGGCCGACTTCAGGATCACGCCCTCGCTGGACGGCGGCACCGAGGTCCAGCTGCCGCCGCTGGGCTCGCTGACCCTGCGCAGCCACAGCGGCCCGGCGCACCTGGAGATCGACCTCGCCGCCCTGGACGAGGGCCGCACCCGCGAGCTGGTCACTCAGCCCGACGCAGTCAACCGGGCCAGCGCCGAGGCCGTCACCGACGTGATCCAAGGGCTGCGGCGCCTGGCGTTGCAGTACGCGGCCGCGGCGCTGCTCGGCGCGATGGTGACCGCCCTGCTGGTGTTCCGGTCGACGCGCCGGGCGGCCATGGCCGGCGGGCTGGCGCTCGTACTCACGGCGGCGAGCCTGGGCACGGCCGGGGCGACGTTCCGGCGTTCGGCGCTGGCCGAGCCGACCTACCGGGGGCTGCTCGGCAACGCGCAGACCGTCGTCGGCGACGCCGACCGCATCGCCAGCCGGTACGGCGAGTACACGGCGCAGCTGCAGAAGATGGTCACGAACGTCAGCCGCCTGTACGCCACCATCACCAACCTGCCCGTGTACGAGCCGGCCGACGGCACCATCCGGGTCCTGCACCTGTCCGACATGCACCTCAACCCGGCCGGCTGGTCGGTCGTGCGGACGGTCGTCGAACAGTTCCACATCAACGTGATCGTCGACACCGGCGACATCGTCGACTGGGGCAGCCAGCCCGAGGCGTCGTTCGTCAACGCGATCGGCGGCCTCGGCGTGCCGTACGTGTACGTGCGCGGCAACCACGACTCGACCACCACGCAGGAGGCCGTGGCCCGCCAGCCCAACGCCATCGTGCTCGACAACAAGGTCGAGACGGTGGCCGGCCTGACCTTCGCCGGCATCGGCGACCCGCGCTTCACCCCCGATAAGTCCGAGACGGCGCCGCCCGACCCCAACGACCCGTACGAGCGCGCCGGCCTGCAGGTCGTCGGCGTCCAGCTCGCGAACACGATCGCGAAGTCGGAGCGGCCGGTGGATGTCGCGCTGGTCCACGACCCGGCGCTGGCGGGCCCGCTGGCGGGGCTCGTGCCCCTCGTGCTCGCCGGGCACCGGCACCATCGCGAGATCATCACGGAGACCGGCCCGGTCGGCGCCCCGTACCCGCAGACCACCGTCATGGTCCAGGGCTCGACCGGCGGGGCGGGCCTGCGCGGCCTGGACACCGGGTCGCCGCTGCCCCTGGAGCTGTCGGTGCTCTACTTCGGCGGCGACAACCGCCAACTCCAGGCGTACGACGAGATCAGCGTCGGCGGCACGGGCCTGTCCGAGGTCCAGCTCGAACGCCACCTGGCCGGCACGGACACCGAGCCGGAGCCCACCACCACGCCGACCGGGTAGCCGTCGCACGGGGTTCTGGTCATACTTATGACTATGACGACGTTACCGTTGGCTGAGGTGAAGGCTCACCTGTCCGAGCTGGTGGGCCGCGTGCACGACCACCATGAGCGGGTCACCGTGACGGTCCACGGGCACGCGTCCGCCGTGCTGGTCTCGGTCGAGGATCTGGAACAGCTTGAGGAGACGCTGCGGATCCTGAGCGATCCGGCCACCATGCGCCGGCTGGCCGACTCTGACGCCGAACTTGCCCGGGGCGAGGCCGTCTCCGCCGATGAGCTGGACGAGGCCATGCGACGCCGGCGCCGCGGCGAGTGAACGCGCCCGTACCGCCGGCATACACGCTCCGCACAACCCCGACCGTCCGCCGCGCCCTGACGGACCGTCTGCCCGAAGCCGTCGCAGTTGCGGCGTACGAGTTCATGACGGGCCCTTTGATCCGGGAGCCGTACCGCGTCGGCAAACAGCTACTGCCACCGCTGCAGGATCGCTTCAGCGCCCGCAGGGGCACGTACCGGATCCTCTACCGGATCGACGAGGCGACACGGACCGTCACGGTCGTCGATGTCGACCATCGCAGCGACATCTACCGCCGCTAAAGACCGCGTCCTGGTGCCGGCGCGGGCACCAGGACAGCATGACCGCTCAGCTGAGCCGGGAGATGATCAGTTCGCGGACGGTCTTGGCGTCGGCCTGTCCCCGGGTGGCCTTCATGACCGCCCCGATGAGCACGCCGGCCGCCTCGACCTTGCCCGAACGGATCTTGTCGGCGATGGCGGGGTTGGCGGCGATCGCCTCGTCCACGGCCTTCTCCAACGCGCCGGTGTCGGAGACGACCTCCAGCCCGCGCGCGGCCATGACCGCGGCCGGGTCGCCCTCGCCCGCCAGCACGCCCTCCAGTACGGTGCGCGCCAGCTTGTCGTTGAGCTTGCCGTCGTCGACCAGCTTCTGCAGCTGCGCGACCTGGGCCGGGGTGACGCTCATCGCCGACAGTTCGACGCCGGCCTCGTTCGCCCGCCGGGCCAGCTCGCCGAGCCACCACTTGCGCGCGCCGTCGGCGCTCGTCCCCGCCGCGACCGTCGCCTCGATCAGCTCCACGGCGCCGGCGTTGACGATGGCCTGCATCTCGGCGTCCGCGAGGCCCCACGCCTCCTGCAGCCGCTTGCGGTGCAGCCGCGGCGGCTCGGGCAGGGTGGCCTTCAGCTCCGCCACCCACGCCGGGTCCGGCGCGAGGGGCACGAGGTCGGGCTCGGGGAAGTACCGGTAGTCGGTCGCCGTCTCCTTGCTGCGACCCGACGTGGTCTCGCCGGTGTCCTCGTGGAAGTGACGCGTCTCCTGGGTGATCTTGCCGCCGGCGTCGAGCACGTTGGCCTGCCGGATGATCTCCGAGCGGACGGCCCGCTCCACGCTGCGCAGCGAGTTGACGTTCTTGGTCTCCGTCCGGGTGCCCCACGGCTCGCCCGGCTTCGCCAGCGACGTGTTGACGTCGCAGCGCATCGAGCCCTGCTCCATGCGCACGTCGGAGACGCCCAGCGAGCGGATCACGTCGCGCAGCTCCGTCACGTACGCCTTGGCCACCTGCGGCGCCCTGGCGCCCGTACCGACGACCGGCTTGGTGACGATCTCCACCAGCGGGATGCCGGCCCGGTTGTAGTCCACCAGCGACTCGGTCGCGCCGTGGATACGCCCGGTGGCGCCGCCGACGTGCAGCGTCTTGCCGGTGTCCTCCTCCAGGTGCACGCGCTCGATCTCCACCCGGACGATCTCGCCGTCGACCTCGACGTCGAGCCACCCGTCGACGCACAGCGGCTCGTCGTACTGGCTGATCTGGAAGTTCTTCGGCATGTCCGGGTAGAAGTAGTTCTTGCGCGCGAACCGGCACCACGTGGCAATGGAGCAGTTGAGCGCCAGGCCGATGCGGATGGTCGCCTCGATGGCCGCCTTGTTCGCCACGGGCAGCGCGCCGGGCAGCGCGAGGCACACGGGGCACACCTGGGTGTTGGGCTCCGCGCCGAACTCCGTCGGGCAGCCGCAGAACATCTTGGTCGCGGTGCCCAGCTCGACGTGCGTCTCCAGGCCGATGACCGGCTCGAAGCGCTCGATCGCGTCGTCGTAGGTCAGCATCGCCACGGTGGTCATGACAACTCCAGTTCCGGCGGGGTCAGCGTGCCGAGGGCGGATTCCAGGGCCGCGCCGATCCGGTACATGCGGTCGTCGGCCAGGGTCGGCGCCATGACCTGGAAGCCGACCGGCAGGCCCTCCGACAGTCCACAGGGGACGGAGATGGCGGGGCCGCCGTACAGGTTCGTCGGGATCGTGTAGAGGTCCGCGAGATACATCTGGTACGGGTCGGACGTGCGCGACCCGAACGGGAACGCCACGAACGGCGTGGTCGGCGAGACCAGCACGTCGACCTTCTCGAACGCGCTGGTGAAGTCGCGGGTGATGAGGGTGCGCACCTTCTGCGCCTGCCCGTAGTAGGCGTCGTAGTACCCGGACGACAGCGCGTACGTGCCGATGATGATGCGCCGCTTGACCTCCGGGCCGAAGCCGGCCTCGCGGGTCAGCGACATGACCTCCTCCAGCGACCGGTTGCCGTCGTCGCCGACGCGCAGGCCGTAGCGCACGCCGTCGAAGCGGGCCAGGTTGGAGGAGCACTCGCTCGGCGCGATCAGGTAGTACGCGGGCAGCGCGTACCGGAAGTGGGGGCAGCTGACCTCGACGACCTCGGCACCCAGCTTGACCAGGGCGTCGAGGGCGTCGCGGAAGGCGGCCATGACGCCCGGCTCGGCGCCCTCGCCGGAGAACTCCTTGACCAGGCCCAGCCTGACGCCGGTCAGGTCGCCCGTCGCCCCCAGCTTCGCGGCGGCCACCACGTCGGGGACGGGGGCGTCGATCGAGGTGCTGTCGCGCGGGTCGTGCCCGGCGATCACGGAGTGCAGCAGCGCGGCGTCCTCGACGGTGCGCGCGCACGGGCCCGGCGTGTCCAGCGAGCTGGAGAACGCGACGAGGCCGTAGCGCGACGTGCCGCCATAGGTCGGCTTGGCGCCGACGGTGCCGGTGACCGCGCCGGGCTGGCGGATCGAGCCGCCCGTGTCGGTGCCGATGGACAGCGGCGCCTCGTACGCGGCGAGCGCGGCGGCCGAGCCGCCCCCGGACCCGCCGGGGATGCGGCCGAGGTCCCACGGGTTGTTCGTCGGCCCGTAGGCGCTGTATTCCGTCGACGAGCCCATCGCGAACTCGTCCATGTTCGTCTTGCCGAGCATGACCATGCCGGCGCCGTTGATCCGCTCCATGAGCGTGGCGTCGTACGGCGGCCGCCAGCCCTCCAGGATCTTAGACGCGCAGGTCGTGGGCACGCCCTTGGTCGCGATGACGTCCTTGATCGCGATAGGTACGCCGGCGAGCGGGCCGAGCGGGTCGCCGGCGGCGCGGGCCTGGTCGATCGCGCGGGCCTTCTCGATCGCGTTGTCGCCGTCGACGTGCAGGAACGCGTGCACGCGGTCGTCGACGGCCGCGATGCGGTCGAGGTGGGCCCGGGTGACCTCCTCGGCGGACAGTTCGCCCGCGGCGAGGCGGCGCCCCAGCTCCGCGGCGGTCATCCTGGTCGCGTCGGTCACGCTTCCTCCTCCAGAATCCGGGGTACGCGGAAGCGCTGCTCCGCGGCGTCCGGCACGCCGGACAGCGCCTCCTGCGGGCCCAGCCCAGGCACGACGACGTCCTCGCGCAGCACGTTGGTCAGCGGCACCGAGTGGGAGGTGGGTGGGATGTCATCCGCGGCGACCTCGCCGACCCGGGCCACCGACTGCAGGATCACGTCGAGCTGGCCGGCGAACCGGTCCAGCTCCTCGTCGGTGACGGCGAGCCGCGACAGGCGCGCGAGGTGCGCGACCTCCTCGCGGGAGATGGCGGCCATGATGCCCCCTAGGACCTGGTTCAGATTGCGTCGCGGTGAGTCTATTTGGCGCCGTACCGGCTCCCGTCGGCGGCCACCGGCCGGCGCGCCGCCTCGTAACGGACGAGCCACCCGGGCAGCGCCGCGCCGGGCATCGGCCGGGCGAACAGCCAGCCCTGCGCCAGGTCGCAGCCGGCCTCGACGAGCATCCGTCGCGTGCGGTCGTCCTCGACGCCCTCGGCGACGACGCGCAGCCCCAGCTCGTGGCCCAGCCGGACGACCGCCCGCGCCACGGCCGCGTCGTGCGGGTCGGCCGCCATGCCGAGGACGAACGAGCGGTCGACCTTGACCTCGCTCAGCGGCAACCGCCGCAGGTGCCGCAGCGACGAGTACCCGGTGCCGAAGTCGTCGAGCGACAGCCCGACGCCGAGGCGGTTGAGCCGGTGCACGGCGGCCACGGCGGCCGGCGGGTCGGTCATCAGCGCGCTTTCGGTGATCTCGATCTGCAGCTGGTCGGCCGGCAGCCCGTACGCGCGCAGCAGGCCGGCGACGCCCTCGACGAGCCCGGGATGATGCAAATCGCGCGCGCTGACGTTGACCGACATCCGGTGCGTGAGCCCGGCCGCGCGCCAGGCGGCCGCCTGCGCGACCGCGTCGGCCAGGACCCGGTCGGTGACCTGCCGCATCACGGCGGTCCGCTCGACCAGTGCCACCAGGTTCGCCGGCTGGACCGGTCCCCGTCGCGGGTGGTGCCACCGCAGCAGCGCCTCGACCCCGGCCACCCGGCCCGTGGCCAGCTCCACCTGCGGCTGGTAGTGCAGCGAGAGCTCGTCGTCGTGCCGGCCGAGGGCGGCGCGCAGGTCGGCCAGCAGCGCCAACCGGTCGGCGGAGTGATGATCGGTGCGGGGCGAGTAGACCGTGACCGCCGCTCCCGGCTGCGCCCGGGCCATCGCGGTCTGCGCGTGCCGCACGAGCGTCTGCGCGTCGCCGCCGTGGTCGGGGTAGTTCGCCAGCCCGATCGCCGCGCTCACGTCCAGCGCCAGCCCGTCGAGCGTCACCGGCTCGGCCAGCAGCCGCGCCACCTGCTCGGCCCGCTCGCGCGACGGCCGCCCGCCCGGCACCGGGCCACCGCCGACCATGATCACGAACTCCGCGCCGTCCAGCCGGGTGATCAGGTCGTCGGGCGGCAGGTGCTCGCGCAGCCGCCGCGCCACCGCCGCGAGCAGCCGGTCGCCCGCCGCGAGCCCCAACGACTCCACGACCTCCCGAAAAAGATCAAGTTCAAGGACGAGTACGCCGTCGAGCGCGCCGCCACGGCCGACCGCCGCGAAGAGGGTCGCCCGGTCGGGCAGGCCCGTCACGGGGTCGACGCCGGCCGGATCGCGCTCCTGCCCGCGCAACCGCCGTACCGCATCCCGGATCACGCATCCACGCTATGCGTTGAATGCACCTTTTGGTGGTACCGGCGGGCCCCGCTTTCGCCCGAAGCCATGCCCGGAAGTCACCGCCCCGAGGTCACCGGCCCGGACGACGGTCCCACCGGCCGGGGTGTTTACTCCGGCGGCGGCGCCGTCGCGACCTGCCGGGCCGCGTCGGGGCCGTCGGCGAGCAGGACGGCGAAGCCGGCGTCATCGAGGATCGGCACCCCCAGCGAGACGGCCTTGTCGTACTTCGAGCCCGGGTTGTCACCCACGATCACGAAGCTCGTCTTCTTCGACACCGACCCGGCGACCTTGCCGCCGCGCGCGGTGACCGCCTCGGCTGCCTCCTCGCGGGTGTAGCCCTCCAGCGTGCCCGTGATGACGGCCGTGATCCCGGCGAGCGTCTGGGGAAGCTGCTCGGACGGCGGCCTGGGCTCGTCCTGCATGCGCACCCCGGCGGCGCGCCACTTCTCGACGATCTCGCGGTGCCAGTCGACCGCGAACCACTCCTTGAGGGACTCGGCGATCTCCGGGCCCACGCCCTCCACGGACGACAGTTCCTCGACGCTGGCCGCCTCGATAGCGTCGAGCGAGCGGAAGTGGTCGGCGAGCGCCTGCGCGGCCGTGGGGCCGACGTGCCGGATCGACAGCGACACCAGCACCCGCCACAGTGGTCGCTGCTTGGCGGCCTCGATGTAGCCGAGCATCTTGACCGCGTTGGCCGACAGGGTGCCCTTCTTCGTCACGAAGAACGGCGCCGCCGCCAGCCGGGTCTCGTCGAGGGAGAACAGGTCGCCCTCGTCGGCGATCACCTTGGCGTCGAGCAGCGCCACGGCGGCCTTGAGGCCCAGCAGCTCGATGTCGAAGCCGCCGCGACCCGCCGCGTGGAAGACGCGCTCGCGCAGCTGCGCCGGACAGTACCGCGCGTTGGGGCAACGGATGTCGACGTCGCCCTCCTTGGCGGGGGCCAGCGGCGACCCGCACTCGGGGCACTCGGTGGGCATGACGAACGGCCGCTCGGCGCCCGTACGCTTCTCCTGCACCGCGCCGACGATCTCCGGGATCACGTCGCCGGCCCGCCGCACGATGACCGTGTCGCCGATGAGCACGCCGCGCCGCACGACGTCGGACGCGTTGTGCAGGGTGGCGTTGGTGACCGTCACGCCGCCCACGTAGACCGGCTCCAGCACGGCGAACGGCGTCACCCGGCCGGTGCGGCCCACGTTGACCTCGATGTCGCGCATCACCGTGGTCGCCGTCTCCGGCGGGTACTTGACGGCGATCGCCCAGCGCGGCGCCTTGCTGGTGTTGCCGAGCCGCTGCTGGACGGCCACGTCGTCGACCTTGACGACGACGCCGTCGATCTCGTGCTCGACGTCGTGGCGGTGCTCGGCGTAGTAGGCGATGTACTCGCGCACTGCCGTCACGTCGGGCAGCACCCGCCACCGGTCCGACGTGGGCAGGCCCCAGGCCTTGAGTTGCTCGTACGCCTGCGACTGGCGGGTCGGCTCGAAGCCGGTGCGCGCGCCGACGCCGTGCACGACCAGGCGCAGCGGCCGGGTCGCGGTGACCCGAGGGTCCTTCTGGCGCAGGCTGCCCGCCGCCGCGTTGCGCGGGTTGACGAACGGCGATCTGCCCCGCGCGATCATCGCCTCGTTGACCTGCGCGAACGCCTCCACCGTGAAGAAGATCTCGCCCCGCACCTCCAGCAGTTCGGGCACGCCCTCGCCCTTGAGCTGCTTGGGGACGTCGGCGATGGTGCGCACGTTGAGGGTGACGTCCTCGCCCGTCCGCCCGTCGCCGCGGGTGGCGGCGCGCACCAGCCGCCCCTGCTCGTACGTCAGGTTGATGGCCAGGCCATCCACCTTGAGCTCGCAGAGGAACTCGACCTCGCCGGCGTCGCGGCGGACCCGGTCGGCCCAGGCGGTGAACTCCTCGTCGTCGAGGGCGTTGTCCAGGCTCAGCATCCGCTCGGCGTGGGGCACGGCCGCGAAATCCGTCGAGTACGTCCCGCCGACCCGCTGCGTCGGGGAATCGGCCGTCCGCAGCGTCGGGTACGCGTCCTCGATGCCCTCCAACTCCCGCATCAGCGCGTCGTACTCCGCGTCGCCGACGGTCGGCGCGTCGAGGATGTAGTAGCGGTACTGGTGTTCGTCGATCTCGATGACCAGCTCGGCGTGCCGTGCGCGCACCGCGGGCGGCGGCTCGGCCACCGTCACCGGAGCTCCTGCCGCCACCTCGGCGGACAGTTCCGCCCGGTCGGCCGCCTCGGCCACGTCGTGGGGAACCGTGCCGTCGTCTGTCCGGTCGTGGAAAACCGTGTCGTCGTCTGTCCCGTCGCGCCGTGCCATGTCGGCTCGCCTCCCGTTCGCGTGCCGCGCGGCCGTTCGCACCACCGCGCCGAGGACCATCATGCCGCGTGGGTGCGACGAAAGGCGCTGGTCAGTCCCAGGCCTCGCCGAATCCGCGCAGCTGGTGCCCGTACTCGATGCGGCTGTCCCAATCCGCCGGCCAGGCGGCCATGCCGTGCGCGGCGCCGAGGAACGCGCCGGCCAGCGCGGCGATGGAGTCGGAGTCGCCGGAACTCGCCGCCGCGCGGCCGAGGGCGGCCACCGGGTCGTCGGCGAACAGCAGCGCGCAGTACAGGGCCGTGGCGAGCGCCTCCTCGGCGATCCAGCCCGCCCCGGTGGCCAGGCACGGGTCGGCGCCGGGATCGGGGGCCGCCAGCGCCGCGTCGAGCCGGTCGAGGACGGCGAGGCACTCAACCCAGCCGCGCTCGATGTACTCCTCCGGCGCGCCGACGCCGGGGCGTTCCCACAGGTCGCCGAGCCAGTCCCCACGGTAGACGCGGCGCTGGGTCTCGGCGCGCTCGCGCAGCAGCGCGGGCACGTCGGCCAGCGCCGCGCCGTCGCACAGCACGCGCACGGCGTACGCCGTCAGTTCGCTCGCCGCGAGGGCGGTCGGGTGGCCGTGGGTCAGGCCGGCCTGCAACTGCGCCAGGCCGGCGAGCGTGTCGGCGTCGACGCCGCGCAGCAGGCCCACGGGCGTGACCCGCATGTTCGCGCCGCAGCCCTTGGAGCCGGGCACGGTGGCGCGCTGCCACCGACGCCCGTCCTCCAGCGCCGCGACCGCGCGCAGGCAGGTCATGCCCGGGGCACGGTTGTTGTCGGGCGAGTGGGCCCAGGCGATGAACGCCGAGCGCCACAGCGGCTCGACCGCGTCGGGCGTCCAGGACCCGGCGGCCAGCAGGCCGTCGGCGACCGCGATCGCCATCTGCGTGTCGTCGGTGACGAGCGCGGGGTCGCCCGCCAGCTCGCGCGGCCCGCCGGGGCCGTAGCGGCGTTCGATCTCGACCATGTCGAGGAACTCGGTCGGCTTGCCCAGTGCGTCACCGTACGCCAGCCCGAACAGACTTCCGCTCGCCCGCTTCATCCGCGCGAGGGTACGCGATCGGTCACTCGTAGCAGAAACAGAAGGGGTGGCCCGCCGGGTCGGCGTACACGGTGAACGTGTCGCCGCCGCCGGGCAGCTTGGTGGCGCCGAGGGCCAGCACCTTCGCCTCCGCCGCCGGCAGGTCGGCCCGCTCGATGTCGATGTCGAGGTGGAACTGCTGCGGACGCTTCGGGTCGGGCCACTGCGGCGGGACGTGGTCGGGGGCGAGCTGGAAGGCCAGGTGCGGCGTCTCGTCGCCGGCCAGGTCGACCCAGTCGTCCTCCACGCCGGTGATCGGTTTGCCGAGGACCTGCGAGTAGAACTCGGCGAGCCCTTTCGGGTCGGGACAGTCGATGACGATCACGGAGAGTTTTCCCATCATGGCCGCGACTCTGTCACGGCCCTGCGACAGTTCAGGCCTCCGCGAGCCGGCGGCCGGCGTCGCGGCAGGCGCGCAGCACGTCGCGCGCGTAACCGGCCGAGGCGCCGGCGAGCCCGCACGTCGGGGTCACCACGACCTGGCGGGCCGCCCGCTCGGCCGGGAAGCCGAGCCGGTGCCACAGCGTGCGCACCTTGTCGGCGACCTGCGCCGACGTGGGTGCCCGACCACCGGGCGGCGGCACACCGGGCGCCGCACCGGCCAGCAGGCCCAGCCCCGCGTCCAGCGCCTCGCCGAGCTGGTCGAGATCGGTCAGCAGGGACAGGTCCAGCCCCACGCCGTGCACGCCGGCCTCCCGCAACAGCTGTACGGGCACGTCGGCCGCGCACGAGTGCACGACGACCGGCACGCCCACGGTGTCCACCAGCGACCGCAGGCTGTCGCGGACGACAGCCTCGGGCACCGCCCGCAGGGTCTGCCAGCCGCTCTCCGTCGGCACGGTGCCGGCCAGGACCGCGGGCAGCGAGGGCTCGTCGAGTTGGAGGAGGACCTGCGTGCCGGGCAGCCGGCGGGCCACCTCGGCCACGTGCACGGCCAGGCCCTCGGCCAGCGACTCGCACAGGTCCCGGGCGGCGCCGTGGTCGCGCAGCAGGCGCCCGCCGACGGGCAGCTCGATGCTGGCGGCCATCGTCCACGGGCCGGCGGCCTGCACCTTGAGCGGGCCGGTGAGCCCCTCCCCCAGCTCCGTCAGCGCGTCCAGGTCGCGTTCGCGCAGGTCGTGCGTACGCAACAGGTCGCGGCCCGGGTGGGCGGCGACCCGCCACCGGCCCGCGTAGAGCTCCACGGGAAACTCGATGAGCAGGCCGGCGGTGCGTCCGATGAGGTCGGCGCCGGGCCCCCGGTTGGGCAGCTCGGGCAGGTGCGGCAGGTCGGGCAGTTCGCCGAGGACAATCTTGACGGCCTCGCGGACGTCGGTTCCGGGCAGCGACCCCACCCCGGTGGCGGCCCCTGGCCCCCAGCTCCACGCGTCGTCCGTCACGCCCTCAGACGCTACCGTGCCGCGCCGGGTGGCCGCCGCCCTAACGGGCGTCGGCGATGGTGGCCGAGCCCAGCACCACGTCGCCCTGCGGGTCGGGGCGGTAGGCGACCAGGGCCTGGC
>JAEZGP010000250.1 GCA_023437285.1 Actinomycetes bacterium
CTCCGGCACGACGGCGGGCGGCACCGAGGCTGGCCGCGCGGCCGCCGCGGAGCTCGCCAGCACCCCCACGAGCGAGGGCGCTGAGGCGCCGTCGGCCGCCCCGACCGAGGCCCCTGCCCCGGCCGAGACGACATCAGCGCAGGAGGGCTGATCCATGTTGATGCCCCGTAAGCCCCCGAACGGCTTCCGCAAGCCGCACCACCCGGACCGTCACGGCGCGTCCAAGGGTGGCAACCGGGTGGTCTTCGGCGAGTTCGGCATCCAGGCCCTGGAGCCGGCGTACGTGACCAACCGTCAGATCGAGTCGGCCCGTATCGCCATGACCCGTCACATCAAGCGTGGCGGCAAGGTCTGGATCACGGTCTTCCCGGACCGCTCGCTGACCAAGAAGCCGGCCGAGACCCGGATGGGTTCCGGCAAGGGTTCCCCCGAGTGGTGGGTGGCCAACATCAAGCCGGGCCGGGTCCTGTTCGAAATGTCGTTCCCGAACGAGACGGTCGCGCGAGAGGCGATGCGACGCGCGATCCACAAGCTCCCGATGAAGTGCCGCATCGTCAAGCGCGAAGTGGGTGAGGTCTGATGGCAGCGGGTACCGTGGCCGCTGAGCTGCGTGAACTCTCCGAGGAGGAGTTGGTCACGAAGCTGCGCGAGGCCAAGGCTGAGCTGTTCAACCTCCGCGTGCAGTCGGCCACCGGGCAGCTGGACAACAACCGGCGTCTGCAGGTTGTCCGTCGGGAGATCGCCCGTATCTACACGATCATGCGTGAGCGTGAGCTTGGGCTCTCGGCCGCGCCGACTGAGGTGACAGCGTCATGAGCGAGAACACCGAGACCACGGTGCGCGGTAGCCGCAAGGTCCGCGAAGGCCTCGTGGTGAGCGACAAGATGGACAAGACCGTGGTGGTCGCCGTCGAGGACCGGGTCAAGCACTCGCTCTACGGCAAGGTCCTGCGGCGTACCAGCAAGCTGAAGGCGCACGACGAGCAGAACGCGTGCGGCATCGGCGACCGGGTGCTGCTGATGGAGACCCGGCCGCTGTCGGCCACGAAGCGCTGGCGGGTCGTGGAGATCCTCGAGAAGGCCAAGTAGCGCAGGCCGCCCCGGCAATCGCCCGGTCCCGTCCGGGCGCAGGTTCCGCCAAGCTCCACCGTCCAACCGGTGCGAGAACTGGCAGACATAGGAGAGAGACGTGATTCAGCAGGAGTCGCGACTGCGGGTCGCCGACAACACCGGTGCACGGGAGATCCTGTGCATCCGGGTGCTCGGTGGCTCGGGTCGGCGCTACGCCGGCATCGGCGACGTCATCGTGGCGACCGTCAAGGACGCCATCCCGGGCGCCGGTGTCAAGAAGGGCGACGTCGTCAAGGCCGTCGTCGTGCGCACCACCAAGGAGCGGCGGCGTCCCGACGGGTCCTACATCCGCTTCGACGAGAACGCGGCGGTGATCATCAAGGACGGCGGTGACCCTCGGGGCACCCGCATCTTCGGGCCGGTCGGCCGGGAGCTGCGTGACAAGCGGTTCATGAAGATCATCTCCCTCGCACCGGAGGTGTTGTGACCGTGAAGGTCAAGAAGGGCGACACGGTCATCGTCATCGCCGGCAAGGACAAGGGCGCCAAGGGCAAGGTCATCGCGGCCTACCCGCGCCTGGACAAGGTCCTTGTCGAGGGCGTGAACCGCGTCAAGAAGCACACGCGCGTGAGCACCACCCAGCGCGGCGCCAAGACCGGCGGCATCGTCACCCAGGAGGCGCCGATCCACGTCTCCAACGTGATGGTGGTCGACTCCGACGGCCAGCCGACCCGCGTCGGTTACCGCATCGGCGACGACGGCCAGAAGGTGCGCGTCGCCCGGCGTACCGGTAAGGACCTGTGATGACGACAGCTACCACTGAGAAGACCCTCCCGCGGCTCAAGACCCGCTACCGCGACGAGATCGCCCCCGCCCTGCGCGAGGAGTTCTCGTACGCGAACCCCATGCAGGTCCCGGGTCTCGTGAAGATCGTCGTGAACATGGGTGTCGGCGACGCTGCCAAGGACTCCAAGCTGATCGACGGCGCGGTCAAGGACCTCGCCGCGATCACCGGCCAGAAGCCGCAGGTGCGTCGCGCAACCAAGTCCATCGCGCAGTTCAAGCTGCGCGAGGGTATGCCGATCGGCGCCAAGGTGACGCTGCGCGGCGACCGGATGTGGGAGTTCCTGGACCGGCTGCTGTCGATCGCGCTGCCGCGTATCCGTGACTTCCGCGGCCTCGACGGGCGCAAGCTCGACGGGCACGGTAACTACACGTTCGGCCTGACCGAGCAGTCGGTGTTCCACGAGATCGACCAGGACCGCATCGACCGGGTCCGGGGCATGGACATCACCATCGTGACGACCGCACGGACCGACGACGAGGGTCGGGCGCTGCTCAAGCGCCTGGGCTTCCCGTTCAAGGAGAACTGAGATGGCGAAGAAGGCGCTGATCCTCAAGGCCGCCGCGAAGCCGAAGTTCTCGGTGCGCGCCTACACCCGGTGCCAGCGGTGCGGCCGACCCAAGTCGGTCTACCGCAAGTTCGGCCTCTGCCGGATCTGCATCCGGGAGATGGCCCACCGTGGCGAACTCCCCGGTGTTTCCAAGGCCTCCTGGTAATGAGTCTTCGCTGCAGGCCCAACGCGGGAACCGCAGCGAGAAGGGTTTTGACCAACCATGACAATGACTGACCCGATCGCAGACATGCTGACCCGTCTGCGGAACGCCAACCAGGCGTACCACGACAAGGTCGCCATGCCCTACTCGAAGATCAAGGCGAACATCGCCGAGGTCCTCAAGGCCGAGGGCTACGTGTCGACCTGGGACGTGCAGGAGCCTGAGGAGGGCAAGGTCGGCAAGACCCTCGTGGTCGAGCTGAAGTACGGCCCGAACCGCGAGCGCAGCCTCGCCGGCATCCGCCGCGTGTCCAAGCCTGGCCTGCGGGTCTACGCCCGTTCCCAGGAGATGCCGCGGGTGCTCGGTGGCCTCGGCATCGCCATCATCTCGACCTCCCAGGGACTGTTGACCGACCGGCAGGCCCGCAAGCGGAACGTGGGCGGGGAAGTCCTCGCCTGGGTCTGGTAAGCGAGGCTTTGTAACAATGTCGCGAATTGGACGTAAGCCGATCACGGTGCCCTCGAACGTCGAGGTCACCATCGACGGCCAGACGATCAAGGTCAAGGGCCCCAAGGGCGAGCTCAGCCACGAGCTGGCGGAGCCGATCACGGCGGAGCGCGGGGAGGACGGCCAGCTCTACGTGAGCCGTCCCAACGACGAGCGCCGGGCCAAGGAGCTGCACGGCCTCAGCCGCACGCTGGTCGCCAACATGGTGGTCGGGGTGACGGAGGGCTACCGCAAGTCGCTGGAGATCGCGGGTACCGGTTACCGCGTGCAGGCCAAGGGCTCGGACCTCGAGTTCGCCCTCGGCTTCTCGCACCCGGTGCTCGTCACCCCGCCGGCCGGCATCACCTTCGCGGTGGAGCGGCCGACGCTGTTCCATGTGAGCGGGATCGACAAGCAGTTGGTCGGCGAGGTCGCCGCCAACATCCGAAAGATCCGCCCGCCGGAGCCGTACAAGGGCAAGGGCGTGAAGTACCAGGGCGAGGTCATCCGCCGCAAGGCTGGAAAGGCAGGTAAGAAGTGAGCGCGACTCTGCTCAAGCGTCGCAGCGGCGTGGCCGCCAAGCGCGCCGTCGGGCGGGCGCGGCGCCACTTCCGGGTGCGCAAGAACATCAGTGGTACCGCCGAGCGTCCGCGCCTGGTGGTCACCCGTTCGCTGCGGCACATCACGGCCCAGGTTGTCGACGACAACAAGGGCCACACGCTGGCGTCCGCGTCGACGCTCGACACCTCGATCCGGGGTGGCGACGGCGACAAGAAGGCGCTCGCGGCCAAGGTCGGCGCGCTCGTCGCCGAGCGGGCCAAGGCCGCTGGCATCACCAAGGTGGTCTTCGACCGCGGTGGCAACCGGTACGCGGGGCGCATCGCCTCGCTTGCCGACGCCGCGCGCGAAGCCGGACTCGAGTTCTAGGAAGGAGTGGACAGATATGCCAGGTCCACAGCGCCGGGGCTCCGGGTCCGGTAACAGCGGCGGCCCCGAGGGCCGTGATGGCGGTCGTGGCGGCCGGGGCGGTCGCGACGGCGGCCGGGGCGGCCGTGACATGGCCGAGAAGACCCCGCACCTCGAGCGGGTCGTGACGATCAACCGCGTCGCCAAGGTCGTCAAGGGCGGTCGTCGCTTCAGCTTCACCGCGCTGGTCGTGGTGGGCGACGGTGACGGCACGGTCGGCGTCGGCTACGGCAAGGCCAAGGAGGTGCCCGCGGCGATCGCCAAGGGCGTCGAGGAGGCCAAGAAGCACTTCTTCAAGGTGCCGCGCATCGCTTCCTCCATCCCGCACCCGGTGCAGGGTGAGGCCGCGGCGGGCGTCGTGCTGCTCAAGCCGGCCTCGGCCGGTACGGGCGTCATCGCCGGCGGCCCGGTGCGTGCCGTGCTGGAGTGCGCGGGCATCCACGACGTGCTCTCCAAGAGCCTCGGCTCGTCCAACCCGATCAACATCGTGCACGCGACCGTGGCGGCCCTGAAGGCGCTCGAGTCCCCGGAGGCCGTGGCCGCACGCCGTGGCCTGCCGGTCGAGGACGTGGCGCCGACGCGCATGCTGCAGGCGCGTGCGGGAGTGGGTGCGTGATGGCGCGTCTGAAGGTCACCCAGGTTCGGTCCGACATCGGGGCCAAGCACAACCAGCGCGAGTCGCTGCGTTCGCTGGGCCTCAAGCGGATCAACGACGTGGTGGTGAAGGAGGACCGTCCCGAGATTCGGGGCATGATCTTCAAGGTCAGCCACCTCGTGCAGGTTGAGGAGGTTGAGTAATGACTATCAAGGTTCACCACCTGCGTCCGGCCCCGGGCGCCAAGACCGCGAAGACCCGCGTGGGTCGCGGTGAGGGCTCGAAGGGCAAGACCGCGGGCCGCGGCACCAAGGGCTCCAAGGCCCGCAAGAACATCTCGGCGGCGTTCGAGGGTGGGCACACGCCCATCCACATGCGCCTGCCGAAGATGAAGGGCTTCAAGAACAACAACAAGGTCGTCTTCCAGGTCGTCAACCTCGACCGTCTCGCCGAGCTGTTCCCGCAGGGCGGCCAGGTCGGTCCGGTCGAGCTCGTCGAGTCCGGCGCCGTCCGTAAGGGCCAGCCGGTCAAGGTTCTGGGTACGGGGGACCTCGGCGGTGTGAAGTTCCAGGTTTCGGCGCACGCGTTCAGCGGGTCGGCCAAGGAGAAGATCGCGGCCGCCGGCGGCTCCACCACGGAGCTGTAGGCGACAGGCAACCGCAGGTCGTGGCGCTCATCGGCATACATGGCATGATGGGCGCCACGACCGGCACCGCTGCTGGTGGCTGCCCTCCGGGTGACCATCCATCCAGCGAAGTCACTACCCGCTTAACTGAATCTCTGCCGGGCTGTTAAAGTCGGCGTTCGCACTCCCTGTCCGACCGGGTTCCTGGCCGGGCACTCCCAAAGGTCCCGTCTCCGCCGCGTCCGAATAGACGGCGGTTGTTGCGCAGGAGGAAGAAGTTGCTCTCCGCCTTTCTCAGTGCGTTCCGCACGCCTGACCTGCGCAAGAAGCTGCTATTCACAGTAGCGATCATCGCGGTCTACCGGCTGGGTGCGACGATGCCGAGCCCTGGCGTCTCGTACAGCCACGTGCAGAAGTGCATCGACATCGTCCAGGGCGCGGATGCCAGCAACGGCGTGTTCACCCTGCTGAACCTGTTCTCCGGCGGCGCGCTGCTGCAACTGTCCGTCTTCGCGCTGGGCATCATGCCCTACATCACCGCCAGCATCATCCTTCAGCTGCTCACCGTGGTCATCCCGCGGCTTGAGCAGCTCAAGAAGGAGGGCCAGTCCGGCCAGGCGAAGATCACGCAGTACACCCGGTACCTGACGCTCGGCCTGGCGGTGCTGCAGGCGTCGGCGTTCGTCGCGCTCGCCCGCTCCGGCCAGCTGTTCAGCAACCTCTGCAACACGCCGGACACCACGATCATCCCCGAGACCAAGCTCGGCATGCCGCTCACGCTGATCACCCTGGTGATCACGATGACCGCTGGCACCGGCGTGGTCATGTGGCTGGGCGAGCTCATCACCGACCGGGGCGTCGGCAACGGCATGTCAGTGCTGATCTTCACCTCGATCGCGGCCCGCCTCCCCACCGAGGGCATCCAGATCTGGCAGAAGAGCCCGTACAACTTCTTCGCGGTGCTCGCCATCGGCATCGTCGTCATCACCGGTGTGGTGTGGATCGAGCAGGCGCAGCGCCGGGTCCCGGTGCAGTACGCGAAGCGGATGATCGGCCGGCGCATGTACGGCGGCACGTCCACGTACATCCCGCTCAAGGTCAACCAGGCCGGCGTCATCCCTGTGATCTTCGCCTCGTCGCTGCTCTACCTCCCGCAGCTGGCGCTGGGCTTCATGGACGCGGAGAACCCGAGCCAGGTCTACAAGATCATCAACAACTACGTGGTGAACCCGAGCAGCTGGGTCAACATCTCGCTGTACTTCCTGCTGATCATCTTCTTCACGTACTTCTACGTCGGGATCACGTTCAACCCGACCGAGGTCGCGGACAACATGAAGAAGTACGGCGGGTTCGTCCCCGGCATCCGGCCCGGCAAGCCCACCGCCGAGTACCTCGACTTCATCCTCAGCCGCATCACCTTGCCTGGCGCGCTGTATCTTGGCATCATCTCCGTTCTGCCGAACCTGTTCATCGGGCTCGCAGGCGGCGCCAAGCAGAACTTCCCGTTCGGTGGCACCGCCGTGCTGATCATCGTTGGCGTGGGTCTGGAGACGGTCAAGCAGATCGAAAGCCAGCTCATGCAGCGTAACTACGAAGGGTTCCTGCGCTAGTGCGGTTGGTCCTGGTCGGCCCGCCGGGCGCGGGCAAGGGAACGCAGGCGGAGTTCATTGCCGCCCATCTGGCCGTGCCCAAGATCTCCACGGGTGACATCTTCCGTGCGAACGTGTCCGAGGGCACGCCGCTCGGCGTGGAGGCCAAGCGGTACATGGACGCGGGCCAGCTCGTGCCGGACGAAGTCACGATCAACATGGTCCGCGAGCGGCTGGGCGAACCGGATGCGGCCGACGGGTTCCTGCTCGACGGGTTCCCCCGTACGGTTCCGCAGGCCGCCGCGCTGGACAAGTTGCTGGCCGACCTGGGCGACGCGCTCGACCTGGTCCTCGAACTGATCGTGGACGAGGACGAGGTCGTGCGCCGCATCGCCGGACGCCGGCAGTGCCGCGGCTGCCAGAAGACCTGGCACGTGGAGTTCGACGCGCCGGCCCGCGAGGGCGTCTGCGACCGGTGCGGTGGCCAGCTCTACCAGCGCGATGACGACAAGGTCGAGGTCATCGAGGAGCGGCTGCGGGTATACCGGCGCGACACCGCGCCACTGATCGACTACTACGGAGCGCAGGGCAAGCTGGTCGGCATCGACGCCACCGGCCCGGTCGAGGACGTCACTGTCCGCGCCATCGACGCACTGCGGTCCTACGGAGGCTGACGCCCCCGTGTTCCGGCGAGCTATGGATATCCAGTACAAAACCCCAGCACAGATCGACAAGATGCGGGCGGCCGGCCTGGTCGTCGCGTCGGCCCTGGCCGCCGTCCGCCAGGCCATCGCGCCGGGCGTGTCGACCGCTGACCTGGACGCCGTCGCGGCCGAGGTCATCCGGGACGCCGGCGCGATCCCCTCGTTCCTCGGTTACCACGGGTACCCGGCAACGATCTGCGCCTCGGTCAACAGTCAGGTCGTGCACGCCATCCCGAGCGCGAGCCAGGTCCTGCACGAAGGCGACCTGATCTCCGTCGACTGCGGCGCCATCCTTGATGGCTGGCACGGCGACTCGGCCATCACCGTGGGCGTCGGCGAGATCGCCCCCGAACTGGCCAGGCTCGCACGGGTCTGCGAGGACTCGCTCTGGGCCGGCATCGCGGCCGCCGCCAAGGGCGTCCGCAAGGGCGGCAAGCTCACCGACATCTCGCACGCGGTGGAGGTCGCCGTCCGCGGCGGCGGCCGGTTCGGGATCGTCGACGGGTACGGTGGGCACGGCATCGGCACCGAGATGCACCAGGACCCGCACGTGCTCAACCACGGCCGCCCCGGCCGCGGCCCCAAGCTCGTACCGGGCCTCGTCCTGGCGATCGAGCCCATGATCACGCTGGGTTCGCCGCGTACGGTGGAGCTGTCCGACGGCTGGACCGTCGTGACCCAGGACGGCTCCCGAGCCGCGCACACCGAACACACCGTCGCCCTCCTGGAGGACGGCGCCTGGGTGCTCACCGCCGAGGACGGCGGCGTCTCCCGCCTGGGCGAGCTGGCCTCGGCCCGCGCCACTGCCTGACGTTTCCGGGCGACCCGGGCGTGTGACGCGCCCGACCTCGGGTGCCGAGGGGGCCGGTTTGCTGTGGATCTGTTCCGGCGCGTACACTCCTTAACGGCGCACAGCGTCCACTCCGGCATGCCCGCCTAGCGCTTCTCGGCGGCACACACCGGAGCCGCGGCTGGCGCGAATGACGACCCTCTCGTGATTCGCGAACTGGACGTGGTGTGCCGGCGGCAACGCCGTCGAAGCAGTAGACCCGACGTCAGGTAGCGGAGGATATGCCGAAGAAGGACGGGGCCATCGAGATCGAGGGCCGAGTGATCGAGCCACTCCCGAACGCCATGTTCCGGGTGGAGCTCTCCAATGGCCACAAGGTCTTGGCCCACATCAGCGGCAAGATGCGACAGCACTACATCCGCATCCTGCCCGAGGACAGGGTTGTCGTCGAGCTTTCGCCGTACGACCTCACCCGCGGGCGGATCGTCTACCGATACAAGTAACGGGTCGGTCAGTGTCCGTTCACACGAAGTAAGGCGAACCGTGAAGGTCAAGCCGAGCGTTAAGAAGATCTGTAACAAGTGCCGGGTCATCCGGCGCCACGGCCGGGTCATGATCATTTGTGACGACCCGCGTCACAAGCAGCGCCAGGGCTGAGCTAGAAGGTCGCAGACCTTCCTCCGGAGGAAAGCACTCCTCCGGAAGGCTTGCTCAAGCCCAGCCGCACTGCACACAACTGCAAGGCTCGTTCCAGCCGCGAGCAGCCGCCCGTCAGGGCGTATTCGCGTGCTTACCCTCGGCCCGGAGGCCGGGGCCCCGACAACAGACGCGGGGACGGAGCGGGCACAGACCTCCGAAGGGCACATTCAAGGAGTACGCCCACACATGGCACGTCTAGTCGGCGTTGACCTCCCCCGCGAAAAGCGGATGGAGATCGCGCTCACCTATATCTTCGGGATCGGCCGCACCCGCGCGGCGGAGACGCTCGTCGCCACCGGCATCGACCCGAGCAAGCGAGCCAAGGACCTGACCGACGAGGAAGTCGTGCAGCTGCGCGACTACATCGAGGGCAACTTCAAGGTCGAGGGTGACCTGCGCCGCGAGGTCGCCGCGGACATCCGGCGCAAGGTCGAGATCGGCTGCTACGAGGGCATCCGCCACCGCCGTGGCCTGCCCGTGCGCGGACAGCGCACCCGGACCAACGCGCGTACCCGCAAGGGTCCCAAGCGCACGGTGGCCGGCAAGAAGAAGCCCGGCAAGAAGTAAGACTGAGGAGCGCAGAGACTTATGCCGCCTAAGGCACGCACGGGCGCGGCCGTCAAGAAGGTCCGCCGCAAGGAACGCAAGAACGTCTCCCACGGGCAGGCGCACATCAAGAGCACCTTCAACAACACCATCGTGTCCATCACGGACCCGACCGGTGCGGTGATCTCGTGGGCGTCGGCCGGCCAGGTGGGCTTCAAGGGCTCGCGCAAGTCGACCCCGTTCGCCGCGCAGCTGGCCGCCGAGGCCGCCGCCCGTCGCGCGATGGAGCACGGCATGCGCAAGGTCGACGTCTTCGTGAAGGGCCCGGGCTCGGGCCGCGAGACCGCCATCCGTTCGCTGACGGCGGCCGGCCTCGAGGTCGGCGCGATCGCCGACGTGACGCCGCAGCCGCACAACGGGTGCCGTCCGCCGAAGCGTCGTCGGGTCTGAGGCCAGGGGAGATATAGACAATGGCTCGTTATACAGGTGCCGACTGCCGCCGCTGCCGGCGCGAGAAGATGAAGCTGTTCCTCAAGGGCAGCAAGTGCGATGGCCCGAAGTGCCCCTTCGAGTCGCGCCCGTTCCCGCCCGGCCAGCACGGCCGCGGTCGCTCGAAGGACACCGAGTACCTGCTGCAGCTGCGCGAGAAGCAGAAGGCCCGCCGCATCTACGGCGTGCTGGAGAAGCAGTTCCGCACGTACTACGAGGAGGCCAACCGGCGCTCCGGCAAGACCGGTGAGGAGCTGCTCAAGATCCTTGAGTCGCGCCTCGACAACGTGGTCTACCGGGCCGGCTACGCCAAGTCCCGGGACATGGCCCGCCAGCTGGTCAAGCACGGCCACTTCACCGTGAACGGCAAGAAGGTCGACATCCCGTCGTACCGCGTCACCGAGCACGACATCGTGCAGGTGCGCGAGAAGTCGGCGGAGCTGACTCCGTTCATCGTGGCCCGCGCCGAGGCCGGCAGCCGGACCGTACCCGCCTGGCTGGAGGCCGTCCCCAGCCAGCTGAAGATCCTCATTCACACGCTCCCGAGCCGGCAGGTCATCGACACGCAGGTCCAGGAGCAGCTGATCGTCGAGCTCTACTCCAAGTAAGGGCTCGATCCACCCCGTCCGGCAGCCGCCGGGCGGGGTGGACACACTCTCCGACGGGCGTCATATAGCGGTCGCCCCGACAGAAAAGAGAAACCGAAGTGCTCATCTCGCAGCGACCGACCCTCACCGAGGAGTCGATCAACGAGACCCGGTCGCGGTTCACCATCGAGCCGCTGGAGCCCGGCTTCGGGTACACGCTGGGCAACTCCCTGCGCCGTACCCTGCTGAGCTCGATCCCCGGCGCCGCCGTCACCAGCATCAAGATCGACGGCGTGCTGCACGAGTTCACCACGATCCCCGGTGTCAAGGAGGACGTGGTCGAGCTGGTCATGAACGTCAAGGACCTCTGCGTCTCCTCGGAGCACGACGAGCCGGTCTCGATGTACCTGCGCAAGCAGGGCCCCGGGGACATCACCGCGGGTGACATCCAGCCGCCGTCGGGCGTCCAGGTGCACAACGCCGACCTCAAGCTCGCCACGCTCAACGGCAAGGGCCGGGTCGACATGGAGCTCACGGTCGAGCGCGGCCGCGGCTACGTCAGCGCCGCGCAGAACAAGCAGCAGGGCCAGGAGATCGGCCGGATCCCGGTCGACTCGATCTACTCGCCCGTGCTGAAGGTGACGTACCGGGTCGAGGCCACCCGCGTCGAGCAGCGCACCGACTTCGACCGGCTGATCATCGACGTCGAGACCAAGGCGTCGATCGGGCCGCGTACCGCTCTGGCCTCGGCTGGTTCCACCCTGGTGGAGCTGTTCGGCCTGGCCCGGGAGCTGGACGAGACCGCCGAGGGCATCGACATCGGTCCGTCCCCACAGGACGCTCAGCTCGCCGCCGATCTGGCCCTGCCGATCGAGGAGCTGGACCTGACCGTCCGGTCGTACAACTGCCTCAAGCGCGAGGGCATCAACTCCGTCGGCGAGCTGATCTCCCGCACCGAGGCGGATCTGCTCGACATCCGCAACTTCGGCCAGAAGTCCATCGACGAGGTGAAGATGAAGCTCGCCGGCATGGGCCTCGGCCTCAAGGACTCGGCGCCGGTCTTCGACCCGTCGCACGTGGTGGACACCTTCACCGACGTGGACTACGACGCGGACGACTACCGCGAGACCGAACAGCTCTGATCTAGATATTTGAATTCGCGCAGCCTGCGGGGTGACTCCCGCAGGCGGTCAATCGAGGAGCAACACGATGCCGCAGCCGACCAAGGG
>JAEZGP010000330.1 GCA_023437285.1 Actinomycetes bacterium
TCCGGTCAGGCCGGCACCACGCTGAAGGCGGCCGCGAACCGCACCGGTCGGTACTTCGGCACCGCGATCAGCACGAGCCGGCTCGGCGACTCCACCTACACCTCGATCGCTAACCGCGAGTTCGACATGGTGACGGCCGAGAACGAGATGAAGATCGACGCCACGGAACCCAACCGTGGGCAGTTCAACTTCAGCAACGCCGACCGGGTCTACAACTGGGCCGTGCAGAACGGCAAGAGAGTACGCGGTCACACCCTCGCCTGGCACGCGCAACAGCCGGGCTGGATGTCCAGCCTGTCCGGTTCCAGCCTGCGGCAGGCCATGATCGACCACATCAACGGGGTCATGGGCTACTACAAGGGCCGCATCTACGCCTGGGACGTCGTCAACGAGGCCTTCGAGGACGGCAACAGCGGAGCACGCCGTCCCTCGAACCTGCAGGGCACCGGCAACGACTGGATCGAGGTCGCCTTCCGTACCGCCCGCAACGCCGACCCGGCCGCGAAGCTCTGCTACAACGACTACAACACCGACAACTGGACCTGGGCCAAGACGCAGGCCGTCTACAACATGGTCCGCGACTTCAAGTCCCGCGGCGTGCCGATCGACTGCGTGGGCTTCCAGTCGCACTTCAACTCCGGTTCGCCGTACAACTCCAACTACCGCACCACGCTGCAGAACTTCGCCGCTCTCGGCGTCGAGGTGCAGATCACCGAGCTCGACATCGAGGGCTCGGGCACCACGCAGGCCAACACGTACGCCAGTGTCGTCAACGACTGCCTGGCCGTGCCCGCCTGCACCGGCATCACGGTGTGGGGTGTGCGCGACACGGACTCGTGGCGTGCCTCCGGCACCCCGCTGCTGTTCGACGGCAGCGGTAACAAGAAGGCCGCCTACAACTCCACGCTCAACGCCCTCAACGCCGGGTCGGGCCAGGTGTCGAACCCGCCGGTTTCCAACCCGCCGGTTTCCAACCCGCCGACCACGACGTCGTCGGGTGGCGGTGGCAGCTGCACCGCGACGCTGTCGGCGGGCCAGGTGTGGGGCGACCGGTACAACCTCAATGTGTCGGTCTCCGGGTCCAACAACTGGCGGGTGACGATGAACGTGCCGTCGCCGGCGCGGATCAGCGCCACCTGGAACGTCAACGCCCAATGGCCCAGCAGCCAGGTCATGGTGGCCACCCCGAACGGCAGTGGAAACAACTTCGGTGTGACGATCATGGTCAACGGCAACTGGACCTGGCCCACGGTCAGCTGCTCCGTGGTCTGACCGCCCGTTCGGTAGCAAGGTAGGGGGCACCGCCGTCCGCGTCAGGGCGGCGGTGCCCATCGCCTTACGTCGACCCGCGTTCGATCAAAGTGGTCGGCAGGACGAGAGGGCTGGGGCTCTGGCCGGCGAGCAGGGCGAGCAGGACGCGGGTCATCTCGCTGCCCAGTTCCTGAATCGGCTGCTGGACCGTCGTGAGAGGCGGGTCGGTGTGGGCCGCGATGGCCAGATCGTCGAAGCCGACGACGGCGACGTCGTCGGGCACCGCCCGGCCGGACTCGCGCAGCACCCGCAGCGCGCCTGCGGCCATGTTGTCGTTGGCCGCGAACACCGCGTCCAGGCGCGGGCGGGCGTCAAGCAGGGCCCGCATGGCATCGGCGCCGCTGCGCTCGGTGAAGTCCCCGGCCCGCTCGGCGTAGGGGGTGAGGCCGGCCACCGTCAGGGCCTCCCGGAAGCCGCGGTGACGCGCTTCGCTGACCTGGGTGTCGGCCAGTCCCGTGATCGCGGCGATGCGCCTGCGACCGCGCCGGATCAGGTGGTCGGTGGCCGTCCGCGCGCCGCCGTAGTTGTCGATGTCCACGTACCACGCCGGTTCGCCGTGCAGCGGCCGTCCGCCGTAGACGGTGGGCAGGCCGGCCTGCCGCACGATGTGGATCACCGGGTCGTCGCCGCGCACCGCCATGAGCATCACGCCGTCGACGCCGCGGGTACGCAGCAGGCTCGTGAACCGCGCCTGACCGCCCTGGGACGAGGCGAGGCACAGCATGAGGTGCAGGTCGGTGTCCTCCAGCGCGGCGGACACGCCGACGATGACCCGGCCGAAGAACGGGTCGGCGAACAGCGCCGGATCGTCGCCGGCGATGGCCAGGGCGATCACGTTCGTCTTGCGGGTGGCCAGTGCCTGCGCCGTGCGGCTGGGGATGTAGCCGAGGTCGCTGAT
Source organism: Actinomycetes bacterium (assembly GCA_023437285.1). Taxonomy (GTDB): domain Bacteria; phylum Actinomycetota; class Actinomycetes; order Mycobacteriales; family Micromonosporaceae; genus Luedemannella. The sequence continues at coordinate 2,210 of JAEZGP010000330.1, forward strand.
GGCGCGCTGGACGGCGTCGCGCTTGGCGCGGCTGACGTGTGGGGCGTTGTTGATGACCCGCGACGCCGCGGTCCGGGAAACGCCCGCCCGTTCGGCGACCTCGTCGAGCGTGGGCTGCCGTCGGGGTGCGTCGGTCGCCATCGGTGCTGGGTGTCCTTTCCGGAGCCGCGTGCAACTTCCTGCCGTCAGGCCACCGGGCGCCGAGGTTTCGGCAAGTCTAGCCAGGCCCTCGCGACCCGAGGTATGCGCACGTCACTGGAAGCGCTTCCAGTTTCGCCGAGATCGTAATCGGCGTTCGTCGCACGGCCGCTCTCGATAGCTTGGTTGACGCACGTCAATGGCTGGTGTCACGATCAGCGCACGTGCCGGATCGGGACATGTATTGATGGAAGCGCTTCCGGTTTCGCGCTCCATGAATCCGTACCCGCCTCAACGGCGGCGATCAACCAGGGTCGTTGGACCCACTGCTGGTGACCCGGCGGATCGGCCGCTCAGCAAGAGGCTCGACGTGCTCGGGGTTGCCCGGCCCCGACACGTCGGCCTCGATACCTTTCATTCGCCTCATGGAGGGCAGCAACGTGTTCCAACGAATCTTGAGACGCCGTAGGCGACGAACGTCCATCATCGCCGGCGTCGCCGTTGCCGCGCTCGCGGCGAGCGGCGTGTGGCTGGCGAACACGTCAGCCAGCGCCGGCACCCTGTCCGGCACCATGTACCGCGACCCGGACTCCGGCGTCATGAAGTGGGTGGCCGCGAACCCGAACGACTCGCGCCGCAACGTCATCAACACCAACATCGCCAGCCAGCCCGCCGCGCGGTGGTTCGCCAACTTCAACCTGGCGACGGTCGCGTCGGAGGTCGGTTCATACATCAACGCCGCCAACGCCGCCGGGCAGGTCCCGGTCATGTCCGTGTACGGCATCACCAACCGCGACTGCGGCGGCGCCAGCTCCGGCGGCGCACCCGACCTGCCCACCTACAACCAGTGGGTACGCAACTTCGCGCCGGCCCTGGGCAACCAGACCGTCATCGTCATCCTCGAGACGGACTCGCTGGCGCTGCTGACCTGTCTGGACGCCAACGGCATCGCGGAGCGCAGCAACGCCCTGTCGACGGCCGTGCGCGACATCAAGGCCGGCAACCCGAACGCGAAGGTCTACCTCGACGGCGGCCACTCGGCCTGGAACAGCGCGTCCGAGCAGGCCAACCGCCTGCGTGCCGCCGGCGTCCAGTACGCCGACGGGTTCTACACCAACGTGTCGAACTTCCAGCCGACCTCGGCCGAGGCCAACTACGGCAACGCCATCATCAACGCGCTCAACGGCATGGGGATCTCCGGCAAGCGGCAGATCATCGACACCAGCCGCAACGGCGGTGCCGCCGGCGACTGGTGCGCCGACGACAACACCGACCG
>JAEZGP010000402.1 GCA_023437285.1 Actinomycetes bacterium
CTGGAGGGAACCCCGGTCGGCTATCCCGAGATCTTCGGCTTCCCCGTCGACGCGTCGCTGTACCCCCGCCGGTGGGCCGTCGTCGTACTGGTGTTGTTCGCGCTGTGTGCCCTGATGGTGACCAACATTCGCCGGGGCAACGCCGGCCGCCGCCTGATCGCGGTCCGTACCAACGAGCGCGCCGCGTCCGCCCTCGGGGTGAACGTCTACGGTGCCAAGCTTTACGCCTTCGCGGTGAGTGCGGGCGTGGCCGCGATCGGCGGCATCCTGCTCGGCTTCCGCAACCCGTACGTCCTCTACAACGACTTCGTCCCGTTCCACTCGATCCTGGTCGTGGGCTTCGTGGTCGTCGGCGGTGTCGGGTACGTCATGGGCGCGTTCAACGGAGGCACGCTGGTGGCCGCCGGCATCGGCACCTGGATCATGCACTCCATCGTGCCGGGGGCGCAGCCCGTGTGGCTGTCGGTCATCGGCGGCGTGCTGGTCACCGCCTTCGTGGTGCTGAACGCCGACGGCCTGACCGACGACCAGATACACCTCGGCAAGAGGTTGGCCGCGAAGTTCCGTCGCCACCGTCCGGCCCGCGCCGCGGCCGGTGTCGAGGCCAGGTCCGCGCCGTCTGTCGTCGTGCCGCCGGCCACCCTCACCGTCGAGGGAGCCACCGTGAGGTTCGGCGGGGTGACGGCGCTGACCGACGCGAGCGTGACCATCGCACCCGGACGCATCGTCGGTCTGATCGGTCCGAACGGTGCCGGTAAGACCACCTTCATCGACGCCGTGACGGGATTCGTCCGCCTCGCCGAGGGGCGGGTCCGGCTCAACGGCGTCGACATCGGGACCTGGCCGGTCCATCGGCGCGCGCGGGCCGGCATCTCGCGATCCTTCCAGTCGCTCGAACTGTTCGAGAGCGCCTCGGTGCGCGACAACCTGCGGGTCGCGACCGACTCGGCCAAGGCCAGCGTCTGGCTGACGGACCTGGTCAAACCAGGTCAGGTCCCGCTGTCCGACGCCGCACTCGCCGCGGTCGACCTGCTCGGCCTGACGGAGGACCTCGACACCGAGGTCGCGGACCTGTCCTACGGGCGCCGCCGGCTGGTGGCTATCGCCCGAGCCGTCGCCGCCGCACCATCGGTGCTGCTGCTCGACGAACCCGCCGCGGGCCTCAGCGCGGAGGAAACCGCCGCGCTCGGCCAGGCCGTACGGTCGCTGGCGCGCGACTGGGGGATCGCCGTACTGGTCATCGAACACGACATGTCGTTCGTCATGTCGGTCTGTGACGAGATCACCGTCCTGGACTTCGGCCACCAGATCGGCGGCGGCACCCCCGAGGAGGTGCGCAGGGACCCCGCGGTGATCGCCGCCTACCTCGGCGCCGGTTCCGACGAGGACGTACCCGACGCGGCCATCGTCGACGTCGAGAGCCTGTTGGTCGGCCCGGGTGACGTATCAGCGACCACCGGCTCGGCAGGAGGACCGACGTCATGACCGCGTTGATCGAGGCGAGAGGCCTCTCGGCAGGGTACAACGGTCACCCGTTCGTGACCGACATGAATCTCAGCGTCTCGGCCGGCCAGGTCGTCGCCCTGCTCGGGCCGAACGGTGCTGGCAAGACGACCACGTTGATGACCCTGGCCGGCGAACTCGCACCGCTCGGCGGCGAGGTGTTGTTCGGCGGGGTCCGGGTGCGTTCGTCGTTGAGCGCGCGAGCGCGCAACGGGCTCGCGCTGGTGACCGAGGACCGCTCCGTCTTCTTCACGATGACGGTGATGGAGAACCTGCGGGTCGGCCGGTGCGACATCGACGTGGCCCTGGAGTTGTTCCCCGAGTTGCGTCCGTTGCTCAACCGCCCGACGGGTCTGCTCTCCGGCGGCGAGCAGCAGATGTTGGCGGTCGGTAGGGCACTGGCGCGCCGGCCCGACGTGCTGCTGATCGACGAACTCTCGCTCGGGCTGGCTCCGCTGGTCGTGACGCGTCTGCTCGACGCGGTGCGCAGGTCCGCCGATTCGGGGGTCGGGGTGCTGCTCATCGAGCAGCACGTCGAGCAGGCGCTCAAGTTCGCCGACGAGGTCCACATCCTTGATCGGGGCCGCGTCGTCTTCAGTGGGCTCGCCGCCGAGGTCGCCGAGCGCCGCAACGAGATCGAGGCGTCGTACCTGCGCGTGTGAGCGGCGGGTGACGACGGAAGTGCAGGAAGGGTTTCGCCACACACCACCGACGACGGCGACCGTCCCCCGGTCGGCCGACCGGTACCACGTTAAGAAGAGGAACAAATTTCATGAGCAAGCCCAGAGTTGTGCGCACCATGCTCGCCACGCTCGCCCTCGCGGCGCCTGTCCTGCTGGCTGCCTGTGGCAGCGAGGACGGTGAAAGCAACGAGGCAGGAGCGATCAAGCTGATGTCGATCGCCCCCGTCTCGACGAATCTGCAGAACTACCCGGACGCCCCGGCCGGCGCCAAGGCGGCTGTCGAGGCCATCAACAAGGCCGGTGGCATCAACGGACGCAAGATCGAGTGGACTTTCTGCAACACCGAATCGGACCCGAACAAGGCGACGGCCTGCGCGCGTAAGGCCCAGACGGACGGCGTCGTCGCCGTCGTCGGCCAGCATGACGTCTTCTCGACCGTCACGCTGCCGGTTCTTGAGACGGCCGGTATCGCCAGCGTCGGATTCCACTCGTCGGGCAACCCGATCGACTGGAAGAACCCGATCTCGTTCCCGCTGCAGGGTGGCGCGCCGGCGGCGTACTCGGCGGCTCCCAACGCGGCCAAGCAGAAGGGTGCGAAGCGGTTCGCCGTCATGTACACCGACGTGGCGGCCTCGGTCGCCGAGTCGAAGATGGTCGAAGAGGCGGTCAAGCGCGAAGGCCTCGAGTTCGCCGGCGCCTTCCCGATCCCGGCGACCGGCGTCACGGACTACTCGCCGTACGCGCAGAAGATCGCGGACAGCCGCGCCGACGCGGTGGCCATGATCATGTCGGCGGCGTTCACCGGCCCGCTCGTGAAGGCCGCGGACGGACTGGGAATCAAGCCGCTGTGGATCCAGAACGCGTTCACGTACGCCGAGGCCGAACTGACGTCGATCGGCGACCTGGCGAAGAACTTCATCGTGGTCGGGCCCTACCCGACATTCCGTGACACGTCGATCGCCGCCGTCAAGCAGTACGTGGAGCAGCTCGACGCCTCTGGCGCCTCGGCCGACCCGGTGCACCGCCGCAGCTCCGGGCTCAACTCCTGGCTGTCCGTGCACGCCACCGCGAAGGTCATCGAGGGCATGAGCGGCGAGATCAACAACAAGACCTTCCTCGAGGCGCTCAAGAAGCAGGGTGAGATGGACCTGTTCGGCCTCGTCAAGTGGAACCCGTCGGAGCTGGGCAAGGCGAACCCCGCGTTCCCCCGCTTTCCCGCCGCCGAGCAGCGCTTCCTCAACCTGGACGGCGACAAGCTGGTGAGCGCCAACCTCACTCCCGTCCCGGAGCCGCTGGCCGGCATCAGCGCACACAGCTGACGGCTTACCGCTGGCCGGGCCGAGCCGGCCCGGCCAGCGGGCCGGACTGTCCGCTGTCCCCCCAGCCGAAGGATGCGCATGAGCACAACGGAGAAAAAATACAGAACGCGTACGCCGCGCTCCGCTGCGCTCAACGAGCGCGCGACGACGGTACTGCCGGGTGGTGAGGCCCGCAGCGCGGCGTACCACCCGCCCTACTCCGTGGTCGTCGACCATGGTCAGGGCAGTCGCCTGTGGGACATCGACGGAAACGAGTACCTCGACCTCAACTACAACTACTCGAGCCTGCTGCACGGTCACGCGTTCCCGCCGATCGTCGAGGCGACCCAGGCCGCGATCGCCCGTGGCTCGTCGTTCGCGGGCAGGACCGAGTCGCAGGTCGAGCTGGCCGAACTCATCGCCGGGCGGGTCCGATCGATCGACCAGGTCCGCTACGTGAACTCGGGGACCGAGGCGGTCCAGCTGGCCATCATGATCGCCCGCGCCTATAACGGGCGGTCGAAGATCCTCGTGGCGGAGCACTCGTTCCACGGCCACTTCCTCGACCCCTACCGCTTCCGGCGCGAGGCCGCCACGACCCTTGTCGGCACGCACTACGCCACGTTCGGCGACGCCGAGAGCTTCGAGAAGGTTCTCGACGAGTACGGCGACGAGATCGCGCTGGTCCTGCTGGAGCCGTGGATGGGCGCCGGCGGGCTGGTAGGCGCGCCGCGGGAGTTCTTCACGCGGGTACAGGCGGCGGCCGCGAACGCCGGCGCGCTGTTCGTGCTCGACGAGGCCGGGACGTTCCGGCTGTCGCTGGGCGGCGGCCAGGCGCTGCTCGACATCGACCCCGACCTGACCATCCTCGGCAAGTACGTCGGCGGCGGCTTCGCCTTCGGTGGCGTGGGCGGTCGGGCCGAGCTGATGGAGCTGACCAACCCCGCAGGCGGCGTCCTGCACGTGTCCGGGACGTTTTCCGGCAATCCCGTCACGGTCGCGGCGGGGATCGCGGCGGTCCGGCACGTCACCGCGGAGCAGCTCGACGTGATGGGACGGCAGATGGAGCAGATCGACCTGGCGCTCGCGCGCTCGGCCGCGGCACATCAGCTTCCGTACAGCAGCCGGCGCGTCGGTTCCATCATCAACATCTGGCTGAGCGAGGAACCTCCGGTCGTCAACCAGTTGCGGACCGATCGGCGCCTCGCCCGCCTGTTCCACCTCGCCTGCATGGTCCAGGGTGTGTTCGCCACGCCGCGGACCATGCTGTACGTGAGTACGGTGATGTCGGACGCCGATGTCGCCGAGGTGATCGAGCGTCTCGACGCGGCGCTTGCCGACGTGGCGGCCGAGGCGTAGATGAACCGGCGTTCGGTCGTGCCCGAGGAATACCAGGCCGTCGCGGCCAGGTTCGGGTTCTCGCCGGCCGTGCGGGTCGGCAACCTCATCATCTGCTCGGGCCAGGTCGGCGAGGGGGCACCCGACGACCTCGAGCGGCAGATGGTCAGCGCGTGGACGCGCGTCGGTGAGGTGCTCCGCGCGGCCGGCGCCGGTTTCGGGGACGTGGTCGAGGTGGTGTCCTACCACGTCGGGCTGCGCCAGCAACTGGACACGTTCGTCAACGTCAAGGCACGGTTCGTGCCCGGTCCCGTGCTGCCCGCTTGGACTGCTGTCGGGGTGACGGAGTTGTCGCCCCCCGGCCGTGCCGTCGAGATCAAGGTCACCGCGGTTGTCCCTGACCGACCGACCGACGCGACGGCGACACGTAAGCCTCTAGGAACGACGAAGGAGTAGACATGGCACGTCTGGAACCCGCGGCGCCCGAGGTGTACGAGCCGCTGTTCGGCAAGGACGCGTCCTTCCGGACCCGCATCTACGCGCACAGTCCCGAGATCGCCGAGAAGTTCGTGGAGTTCGGCCAGCGGATGCGTGACGTCCACTCCCTGCCGGCCCGTCTGCTGGAGCTGGTCCGCCTGCGGGTCGCCTTCCACAACCAGTGCCGCAGCTGCATGTCCGTGCGCTACAGCTACGGCCTGGAGGACGGACTGACCGAGGACCTGGTGTGCTCGCTGGAGCGGCCGCAGGAGGCCGAGGACCTCACCGACGCCGAGCGCGCTGCCATCGCGTACGCGGACAAGATGGCGACCAACCACCTCGAGGTGAGCGACGAGACCTTCGCTGAGCTGCGTAAGCACTTCACGGCCCCCGAGATCATGGAGCTCTGCTTCAACGTCGCCTACTACGTCGGCTTCGGACGCATGGCGATGTCGCTGGACATGGTCGACGACCTTCCGGAGGGGTACCGCACCGAGGGGCGGGTCACGCCGTGGGGCCAGAACGAGGTCACGGAGGTCGCCTCCTGGGCGACGCGGTAGCTCACCCGGTTTCAAACAATCGGTTGGTGTTGAAACCGTAGATCAACATTAGAGTGCAGAGGTCCCGGCTGTTGTCACGGGCAGCAGCGGGTCGCGAGATGGAGCAGGAATGGGCGACAAAACGGTACGGCGAGCGGCGTTGGTCACGGGTGGCACCGGTGCTGTCGGGCTGGCTACGTGCCGGCTCCTCGCCGCGGACCACGACGTGACGTTCACCTACCGGTCCAACGCCGGGCTCGCCGAGCAGCTGCTCGG
>JAEZGP010000454.1 GCA_023437285.1 Actinomycetes bacterium
CGACCGGACCCTCGCCCCGCCCGAGGACCAAGGGGGGGCGGTCCCGGCCGGCGCGCCGCCCGCGGCCGTCCCGCCGCGGGCGGCCGCCTCGCTGGTCGTTCCCGTGCCGGCTCAGCTGCCCCTCGACGTCCGTGGGTTCGCGGGTCGGGCGGCCGAGTTGGCGCGGCTACACGCCGTCGCCCCCACCGGCGACGCCGCCGACCCCTCGGTGATCGTGGTCGTCATGGGTACGGCCGGGGTGGGCAAGTCGGCCCTCGCGGTCCACTGGGCCCAGCAGGTGGCTCCCCAGTTCCCCGACGGTCAGCTGTATGTCAACCTGCGCGGATTCCATCCCGGGCACATGCCGGTCGAGCCGGCCGAGGCGCTGCGCGGCTTCCTCGACGCGTTCGGGGTCCCACCGGACCGCGTCCCGGCCACTGTGGAGGGCAAGGCGGCGTTGTTTCGCAGCCTGGTCGCCGGGCGACGGATCCTGCTGCTGCTCGACAACGCGCTCGACGCCGACCAGGTCCGCCCGTTGCTGCCCGGCGGCCGCGGCGGCATGGTACTGATCACCAGCCGGCACCAGCTGATCGATCTGGTCGCGTTGGAGAACGCCCACCCGGTGACCCTCGACGTGTTGACCGGGGCCGAGGCGCGGGAACTGCTGATCGGCCGCCTCGGCGCCGACCGGGTCGGCGCGGACCTCGCCGCGGCTGACGCGATCGCTGTCCAGTGTGCTCGGCTGCCGCTCGCATTGGCCATGGTCGCCGCGCGCGCCGCGGTGCAGCCCGCCCTCGGGTTGGGCTCGCTGTCGGCCGAACTGTCCGCGACCCGCGAACGCCTGTGGTCCCCAGACACCCACGACCTCGGCGTCGACGTGCGGGCCGCGTTGTCCTGGTCGTACCGGCGGCTGACGCCGGCGTCGGCCGCCCTGTTCCGGCTGCTCGGTCTCCACCCGGGGCCGGACGTGGGGATCGACGCCGCGGCGAGTCTCGCCGGGGTGCCGGTCCACCAGGTACGCCGGCAGTTGACCGAGCTGGTGCGCGCGCACCTGATCACCGAGCCGGTACCCGATCGGTTCAGCCTGCACGACCTCCTGCGGGCCTACGCGGCCGACCTGGCCCGGTGCGACGACCGGGAACCGGACCGACAGGCGGCCCTGCGGCGGATGCTGGCCCACTACCTGCACAGCGCGTACGCGGCGGCGATCCTCATCTATCCGTACCGGTTCCAACTGGACCTGGTACCGGTCGAACCCGGCGCCGTGGTGACCGAATTCGCCGACGCGTCCCAGGCCGCGGCGTGGTTCGCGGCCGAACACCTGGTGCTGCTGGCGGCGCTGAACCTGGCCGCCGAGGCCGACTTCGGCCGGTACGCCTGGCAGCTCGCCTCGGCGATGTCGACGTTCCTCGACCGGCTGGGGCACTGGCAGGACTGGGTGAACAGTCAGCGAACGGCGCTGTCGGCGGCTGAGCGCGGCGCCGACCGCACCGGCCAGGCGCACGCCAACGGCAGTCTCGGGCTGGCCTACAACCGGCTGAACCGGTACGACGAGGCGCTGGTGCACCTGCGGCGGGCCGACGAACTCTTCGCTGAGTTGGACGATCTGGTCGGTCAGGCGTACACCCATCTGCGGATGAGTCTGGTGCACGAGGGGCACGGTCAGCCGTCGGCCGCGCTGGCCGACGCCCAGCTGGCCCTGGACCGGTTCTGCCAGGCCAACCACCGCATCGGTCAGGGTCAGGCGCTCAACAGCATCGGCTGGCTGCACGCCCACCTTGGCCAGTCCGCCGACGCGGTCAAGTACTGCGAACAGGCGGTTCAGGTGCATCGGGAGCTGGCCGACCAGGAGGGCCTGGCCAACGCGTTGGACAGTCTGGGATTCGCCCACCACAGCAACGGCGATCATCAGGCCGCGATCGTCCACTACCGGGAGGCGCTCGTCGTCCTGCGGCAGCTCGCTGACCCGTACTACGAGACGATCAGCCTGAACCATCTCGGCGACGCCCTCCACGCGGCCGGCGACCACGCGGCGGCCGTTGACGCCTGGCGGCTGGCGCTGACCATGCTCGACGAGTTGGGCCACCCCGATGCCAAACAGCTGCGACTGAAGATGGCTCAGCTGGCCGACGCCTGACCTTGTGTGCGCCGCCGGTCGCCATAACATTGCCATCCCACGTATGTAAAGGATCGTCCAAAAGAGCAGTGTGAATGTGTCCTGTATGAAAAACGTATGAGAATTTGTATGTGTACTGGCGTGGGACGCGCATTCGTCGTTCATGAGAATATCTCTTAAAGCGCGCCGGGAATGCCCCGTGTCGCATGGCTCCGCAGTGCCGACTGGACAACTCACGTCGGAAACGCGAGCGTAGCCATGGCCGACGCAGGTCCCCAAAAGCAGGGACTCCGGAGCACTGCCGTCGGCACGAGCTGGCTTCCTTACGCCAATCTGAGCCATTCCGTGGCTGCCCAACCTTGCGGCGGGCTGATGCGGGATACGCAAATTCGGACCCCGGAACGTGGCGCCGAGCAAGATAAGATCGGCCGAAGCAAAACATGAGGGCGAGGGTCACCGTGATTCGGATTGATATTCTTGTCGGGTCACCAATTTTCCTTGTCGGACTCGTCGACACGTTCACCCGGGCCGGGATAAGGGTGGTGGCGGCGAGAAGCGCTCCGGACGAACAGCCGTCGTGGCTTGCGGACGCGTTTGTCATCGACGCGGATGTTCTCGCGCCACGCGACAACCTCAGCCCGATCACCAAGGCGGCCCGGTTCACGTCGGTCCTGGTACTCGACAACGCCGCGGTCCCCGACCCGGCGCCGTACCTGCGGGCCGGTGCCTCCGGCGTCATCACCAAGCGGGCCACGTCCGAAAGGGTCGTGGGAGCGGTGTACGCCGTCGTCCGTGGTGTGACGACGTCGCCCGCCGACGAGCCCGACGTCGGTGCCGAGACGCCCGACCTGTCGCCGGGCCCGGCCGACGGTGACTCGGTGGCCAGTCTGCTTTCGGGACGCGAACTGCAGGTCCTGCGCCAGATTTCGCGCGGCCTGACCCACGGGCAGATCGCGACGCGGCTCGGCATCAGCCCGCACACGGTCGACACGTACGTCAAGCGCATCCGGGCCAAACTCGGCGTCGGCAACAAGGCCGAACTCACCCGGGTCGCGCTGGCCGGGCGGCTCCTCGACCGTCGGCCCGCGACCACCGAGCTGGCCGTACCTCGACCGGCCCCGGTGCCCGTCCTACCGCAACCGCAGCGGGTGACCGGCTCGCCCTGCTGGCAGCTCGTCAGCGACGCGGTGCCCCTACCGCCGACCGGCTAGGCCGCTGTCGGTCGCGGCTGCCAGCCGCCCGGTGAACTCGGCGACCCCGGCCGGATCCAGGTTGCCGACGCTGACCCGGAAGGTGCCGCGGTCGTCGGGCAGGAACGCGGTGCCGGGGATCACGAGGACGTCGTGGGACACAACCAGGTCCCGCACGACCTCCCCGGTGGACCGGCCGTCGAAGGGATGACGGACCCAGGCGAAGAAGCCGCCGGCCGACAGCAGTTCGAATCCGCCCGGCCGGTCGGCCATCGCCGCCACGAAGCGCCGGCGCGCGTCGGCCACGTCCCGTCGCCGCTCGCGGCGCCACGACTGGGCGAACGTCAGGCCGGCCCACGCGGCCTCCTGCCCGATGCGGGGCGCGCAGACGGCCACGCAGTCGAGCAGCTTGCTCAGCTCGCGGCTGAACTGCGCCGACGAGACCACCGCGCCGACCCGGTAGCCGGGCAGCGCGAGATCCTTGGAGAAGCTGTGCAGGCTGATCAGGACGCGGGGCCAGTCCGGGTCGGCGAACAGCGGGTGGGCCGGCGCGTCGTCGTCGCGGAACGAGCGGTACGTCTCGTCGAGGATCAGGGCGATCCCGTGTCGCTCGGCGACCTGCGCGAAGGCCCCGATGACGTCCGGACCGATCGTCACTCCGCTGGGATTGCCGGGAGAGACGAGCAGAATCGCGCGGGTCCGTGGCGTGATCAGGGCCTCGGCGGCCGCGGGGGTCGGGACGAGGTCCGGTCCCGGTTCGAGGTAGACCGGGGTGATCGCGTTCAACCGCAGCCACATGTCGTGGTTGAAGTAGTACGGCAGTGCGACGATCACCTCATTGCCAGGATCGGCGAGCGCCGACGCGACCAGGCAGAACGCCTGGTTGCACCCGGCGGTGACGGTGACCTGCCCGGGGTGGACGTGACCGCGGTACGCCTCGCTGAGCTCGGCCGCGAAGGCCTCGCGCAGCCGGGGCAGGCCGGCGATCTCCGCGTACTCCGCGCCCTTCGGGTGGCGGGCGATCGCGGCGATGTGCTCGACGACGACCGGTGGCGGCGGGTACTGGGGTGCGGCCTGGGCCAGGTCGAGCAGTGGGCGCCGCCCGTGGCGTTCGTCGAGGAGCGCGTACGCCGTCGAGATCGGCGAGTCATCCTGGCTGACCGTCCTGGGATTCAGTCGCACGGACGCTCCTCCCTCCGCGCGTACCGGTTCGGCGGCACCGTCGTCGTGTTGCTGGCGACGCTAACAGCAGCGGGTCCGACCGGACCCGTCCCGTTCTTGGGGACAGGGCGGCAGGCCCCGCGCCGCCAGAACCGCCGGCCCCACTGGCCGGTACGGGCCGTGAGCAGGTGGATAATGGTCACGTCCGACACCAACCCGCGATGAGAGACGAATGCTGTCCCTTCAGCCGATCGGCGTGAGCAATCCCCACGTGCGCCGGGTCCAGTCGATCCAGCGCAACTCGGCGCCGAACCCGCACCGGCTGTTCATCGCCGAGGGCCTGTGGGCCAACAACCTGCTGCTCAAGCACGACATCGCGATCGACACGTTCTTCTGGTGTCCCGAGGCGGCCTACGGCGACGAGGCCCGCAAGCGCGCCGGGGAGCTGGCCGCCCGCGCCGAGCGGGCGTTCGAGGTGTCGGCGAAAACGCTGGAACGGATCTCGGAGCGCGACCGGCCCGACGGACTGCTGTCGCTGGGCCGCCTGCCGCGCTGGGACCCCGACGAGCTGACCGTGCCGCCGGCCGGGCTGGTCATGGTGGCCGACGGGATGGAGATCCCCGGCAACCTCGGCACGCTCATCCGTACCCTCGACGCCTGCGCGGTGGACTGCCTCATCCTGACCAACCGGCGCACCCGGCTGACCCATCCCAAGGTGTTCCGGGCCAGCCAGGGAATGCTGCTCACGATGCCGATCATCGAGTTCGACAGCCCCGAGGAGGCGCTGTCGTGGCTGCGCCGGCAGCGCTTCGACATCTACCTCGCCGATACCGACGACGCGCGCAACTACCGGGCGTACGACTACCGCCGGTCCCGTACCGCGTTCGTCTTGGGGGCGGAGAAGTACGGCATCGCGAAGGCCTGGTACGAGCCCGACGTCAAGCGGGTCTTCGTGCCGATGCTAGGTCACGCCGATTCGCTCAACGTGTCGATCTCGGCCGCCGTCCTGCTCTACGAGGCGCGTGCGCAGAAGCAAGGCTGGTAACCACCCTCGGCAACGCCGTCGACGGCTGGCAGAATCCATCCACGTGATCCCATCCCTCCTGGCGGTCAGCGACCTGCACGTCTCCCACCAGGAGAACCGCGAGGTCGTCGACCGCATCCGCCCGGACAGTGCGGACGACTGGCTCATCGTCGCCGGCGACGTGGGTGAGATCTTCGACGACATCGCCTGGGCGTTGCGGCTGCTGCGCGACCGGTTCGCCAAGGTGATCTGGGCACCGGGCAACCACGAGCTGTGGACCTCGCCCCGCGACCCGGCGCGGTCGCGCGGCGAGGAGCGCTACCGGGCGTTGGTGCGGATGTGCCGGGAGGCCGACGTGGTCACCCCCGAGGACGAGTACCCGGTCTGGCCCGGTCCGCAGGGCCCGGTCGTCGTGGCGCCGCTGTTCGTGCTCTACGACTACTCGTGGCTGGCCCCCGGCACGACCACGAAGGAGGAATCGCTGCGGCGCGCGTACGACGCCGGGGTGGTCTGCACCGACGAGATGCTGCTGTTTGCCGACCCGTACCCCGACCGCGGGGCGTGGTGCGCCGCCCGGCTCGCCGAGACGGAGCGGCGGCTCGCGGCGATCGACGCCGCCCTTCCCACCGTGCTGGTCAGTCACTGGCCGCTGCGGCGCGAACCCACCGACGTCCTGTGGCATCCGGAGTTCGCCCAGTGGTGCGGCAGCGACGGTACCGCCGACTGGCACGTGCGCTTCCGGGCCGTCGCCGCCGTCTACGGCCACCTCCACATTCCGCGTACGACCTGGTACGACGGCGTACCGTTCGAGGAGGTGTCGCTCGGGTACCCGCGCGAGTGGAGCCGACGCGGCGGCGTGCCGCAGCCGGTACGGCGCATCCTGGCGGGCCGCCCATGATCGAGGCGCTGTTGCCCACGACCGTCGTGGCGGTCGAGTCGTTCGAGGACGTGCCCGGCGAGGCGCCGTTTCCCGGCGAGGAGGATCTCATCGCCCGGGCGGTCGAGGCCCGTCGCCGCGAGTTCATCACCGCCCGCCGCTGTGCCCGTACGGCGCTGCGCGCGTTCGGGTACCCGGACGCGCCGATCCGTCCCGGGCCGAAGCGTGAGCCGGTCTGGCCGGCGGGAATGAGCGGCAGCATCACGCACTGCGCCGGTTACCGCGCCGCGGCCGTGGCCCGCACCGCCGACGCCGACCTGCTCGGCATCGACGCCGAGCCCAACGACCCACTCCCCGAGGGCGTCGCCGAGGCGATCACCGTACCCGGCGAACCGGAGATGCTGCACCGGCTCACCGTCACGCACCCAGCCGTCCACTGGGGACGGGTGCTGTTCAGCGCGAAGGAGGCGGTCTACAAGGCCTGGTTCCCGGTGACCCGACGCTGGCTGGACTTCCAGGAGGCCCGCCTGACGATCGACCCGGACGCCCGGACCTTCGCGGCGACGCTGCTCAGCGACGGCACCCGCGTCGACGGCGGCCCGCCCCTGCGCCTCCTGCACGGCCGCTTCACGGTCGACCGTGGTCTCGTCCTCGCCGTCGTGGTCGCCGGATCGTCCGACGTCCGCGAACAGGTCGACCGCGGTCGGTGACGCGGCGCGGGTCTGCCGGCGGATCACCGACCGCGGTCTGTGACGCGGCGCGGGTCTGCCGGCGGGTCAGTTCGCCCGCCGTTCGCCGGCCGGCGTCCCGGAGGACGCGGTCGTCGCGGGTCCGTCGAGGCGCAGGATCGTCTCCTCGATCTCGCCGTGTCGCGCGTTGGCGTACGAGACCTCCGTGCCGATGATCTCGAACCCGGCCCGCCGCAGCACCGCCAGCGAGGCGACGTTGTCGCTGGCGGCGCGGGCGAACACGGGCCGCGTGCCGACCAGGTCCAGCAGCAGCGCGAGCGCTCGGCCGGCGATGCCCTGACCCCAGCAGGACCTGTCGATCCAGTAGGTGACCTCGGTGTCGCCGTCCACGACGAAGCTGGCGACGCTGCCGACGAGCCGGCCGTCGACCGTGACCGCCCGGTTGATCGTGTCGGGTGCGGCCCGGACCCTGGCCATGTGAGCGTCGAACGCGGCGCGGTCGTCGGGATCGGCGGCCACGAAGGCGGCCATCCGGACCGACTCGGGGTCGCGCATCTGCTCGAACAGGGCGTCGAGGTCGGCGTCCTCGATCGGCCGCAGCGCCACCTCAGCCACTGAGTACCCAGCCATCCGGCACCTCCGACTCTGATCCGCGGAGTGAACCTAACGGCCCGGTACGACACATCGGCGCGCCCTCGGCGTCAGGGCCGGGCACTCGCCGCGCGTGGCACGTACGCGAAGTGCTCCACCTGCACGCGAGTGGCCGTCGGGCGGCCGTTGCTGGTCGCGTAGACGCCCAGCCATACGCCGGTGAACCCACCCGCGACGGTGCTGTCCAGCGTCGACGCGTCGGCGACCGCGACGAGCGTCGGCTCGCTGCCCGGGGGACCGGCCAGCAGCGCGTACTCCTGCCCCCGCGTACTGATCATCAGGTTTGTCGGCCCGTCGGGTGCGGGCAGCTCGCCGAGCAGGGT
>JAEZGP010000466.1 GCA_023437285.1 Actinomycetes bacterium
GTGGTCTGGAAGATCGGCACCGCGCGGGCCCCGGTGTTCGGGTCCGGCCGCTGGCCGGCGTGCAGCTGGCGGGTCTCGAACCCGTACGCACGGGCCTGTTCGGCGCGTGGCGCTGTGTCGGTCACGAGGGCTTCTCCGTTCGGGCTCGTCCGTCCGCCAGGAAGCGGCGGACAATGGGCGTCTGCTGCGCTTCCTCCAGCAGAAAACAATCGTGGCCGGACGGGGCCTCGATGAGGTGGTACTCGACCGGTTTGCCGAGGTCGCGCAGCGCCTCCTCGATCTCCTGTGACGCGGCCGGCGGATACAGCCAGTCCGAGCTGAAGGCGATCAACAGGGTACGCGCCGACACGTCGGCGAGTGCGCGCGTGAGCGACCCGCCGCCGTGCTGGCGGGCAAGGTCGAAGTAGGTCAGCGCGCGCGACAGGTAGAGGTAGGTGTTGGCGTCGAAGCGCTTGACGAACGAGTTCGCCTGGTGGCGCAGGTAGCTCTCCACTTCGAACTCCGGCTCACCGATCGTGTAGCGGATGTCCTCGGCGAACTGCAGCCGCCGCTCGAAGCGGTCCGTCAGCGCGGGCGCCGACAGGTAGGTGACGTGGCCGACCATCCGCGCGACGCCCATGCCGGCGTCCGGGGCGCGACCCGTGCCGTGATAGTGGCCGCCCTGCCAGGCCGGATCGCGCATGATCGCCTCGCGGGCAATCATGTTCCAGGCCACGCCCTGAGGGTGCAGGGCGTGCGTCGAGGCGATCACCACCACGGCGTCGACCTGGTCGGGGTACAGGACCGCCCACTCCAGCGCCTGCATCCCGCCGAGCGAGCCGCCGGCCACGGCGGCGAGCCGCTCGATGCCGAGGACGTCCAGGAACGCCCGCTCGCACCGCACCATGTCGGCGACCGTGATGACCGGAAAGTCCGACCCGTACGGTCGGCCGGTGGCGGGATTCACCGACGACGGTCCGGTCGTGCCGCGGCAGCCACCGAGCAGGTTGGTGGAGATGACGAAGTAGCGGTCGGTGTCGAACGCCTTGCCGGGTCCGATCATCCCGTCCCACCAGCCGAGCGACTTGCCGGCCGCGCCGTCGCGCCGTTCGGCGCCGAAGCCGTCCCGGGTGCCCGCCTCCGGTGCTGTCCGGGAGTAGCCGGCCGCGTGGGCGTCGCCGCTGAGCGCGTGGCAGACCAGGATCACGTTGTCGCGTGCGGGGGAGAGTGTGCCGTAGGTCTCATAGGCCACGCGGACGGGACTCAGCTCGCGGCCGCAGTCGAGGCGTACCGGGTCCGGAAGGTCCACAAACCGCGTCTCCACATGCCCGACCGAGCCGGCCGGAAGCGTCGAGGTGGAGACCATGCGGGTGATCTTAGCTAGTCACAGGACGTCGGGCCAGGGTATCGTCTGCTCGCCCGGTAGGTTTTGTAGGAAACAATCGAGAGGGGTCACGCGGTATGTCGACCATCGACAATGGGGTGAACGTCCAGGCGCTGCTGGACGCGCGCGAGGTGCTCAGGGACGCGCCGGAGGCCGCCCAGTTCACCTGGCGGGCGACCTCCCGGTGGGAGAAGGGCGTGCACAGCACGACGACGGTCAAGAACTTCTTCGGCCTGGGCCAGGAGCAGTCGCACAAGACCGAGGCCACCTTCGACGCCGACCACCCGGAGGTCTTCGCCGCGCAGGACAACGGCATCACCCCGATCGAGTACCTGCTGGTCGGCCTGGCCAGCTGCCTTACCGCGGGCGTGGCGTCCGTCGCGCAGAACCGTGGCATCCAGCTGCGTTCCGTCTCCTCGACCGTCGAGGGCAGCCACGACATCCGGGGCATCCTCGGCGTCGACAGCGACGTCCGTAACGGGTACAACGACATCAAGGTGACGTTCGAGATCGACGCGGACGCCTCGAAGGAGGACATCGCGGCGCTCGTGGCCCAGTCGCAGAAGCGCTCGGCCGTCTTCGACGCGCTGACCAACCCCACGAACGTCACCGTCGAAGTCGCCTGAGGAGGGCCGGGCCATCGAGCACGCCACCGTCGTCGTCATCGGCGCGGGACACGCGGGGCTGGCCGTGAGCCACTTCCTGCGCGACCGGTCGATCGACCATGTCGTCCTCGAGCGGGGCGACGTGGCCAACTCGTGGCGCCGGGAACGCTGGGACTCGCTGCGTCTGCTCACGCCCAACTGGCTGAGTCGACTGCCCGGCCACGGCTACGACGGGCCGGACCCGGACGGGTACATGACGGCGGGCGACGTGGTCGAGTTCATCGAGCGCTTCGCCGCGGTCACGCACGCTCCCGTGCGGACCGGCGTGAACGTCACCTCGGTGCGACCGGCCGACGGCGGCTACCGGATCTCGACGAGTGACGGCGAACTCACCTGCCGGGCGGTGATCCTCGCCAGCGGCGCCTGCAACATACCGACCGTGCCCGCGTTCAGCGCTGCGGTGCCGCCCACGGTCGAGCAGGTGACCCCGTCCGATTACCGCGGCCCGGACCAGCTGCCCGACGGCGGGGTGCTCGTCGTCGGCGCGTCGGCGACCGGCGTGCAGCTCGCGGCGGAGCTGCGGCGCTCCGGCCGGCCGGTGACTGTCTCGGTGGGCGAGCACGTCCGGCTGCCGCGCACCTACCGGGGACGCGACGTGATGTGGTGGATGCACGCGTCAGGCGTGTGGGACCAGCGCTACGACCAGGTCGACGACCTCACGCGGGCGCGCCGGCTACCCTCGCCCCAGCTCGTCGGGACCGCGGAGCGCAGCACACTCGATCTCAACACGCTGGCCGACATGGGCGTCGAGCTCGTGGGCCGATGGGCGGCCGCCCGCGACGGTCGCGCCCTGTTCTCCGGCGGCCTGCGCAACGTGTGCTCGCTCGCGGACCTGAAGATGCGGCGCCTGCTCGCCGGCTTTGACGCCTGGGCCAACGACCTCGACGCGGGTCCGCCCGAGGAGTTGGCCCCGACGTCGGTCCCCGAGCCGACGCGCCTGCAACTCGACCTGACCAGCGGCGAGATCCGCACGGTCGTCTGGGCGACCGGCTACCGGCCGGACTACAGCTGGCTGCACGTGCCCGTGACCGACGCGAAGGGCAACCTACGGCACGAGGGCGGAGTCGTGGTCGACAGCCCGGGCCTGTACGCGCTGGGACTGCCCGTCCTGCGGCGACGCAAGTCGACCTTCATCCACGGCATCGAGGACGACGCCCGCGAGGTGATCGAGCACCTCGCGCGGGAGCTGAAGGGCCGCGGCTAACCCGCGAGCGCGCCAGACCCCCGGAACACGGACAATCCGTGCCTCAACGGGGCAGGATGGTGGGCGTGGGGGAGATCCTCGTGGGTACGGCCTCGTGGACCGACCGGACGCTGCTCGCCTCCGGCTGGTACCCGGATTCGGTCAACACCCCCGAGCAGCGGCTGGACTACTACTCCCGGCAGTTCCCGCTCGTGGAGGTCGACGCCACGTACTACGCGCCGCCGGCCGAGCCGACAGCACGGCTGTGGGCCGAGCGTACGCCCGAGGGTTTTGTCTTCAACATCAAGGCGTTCAGCCTGCTGACCGGGCACCCCACCAAGGTGTCCGCGCTGTACAAGGACCTGCGTCCGGACACGGACAAGAAGAACATCTACCCCAACGCGCTGTCGCCGCAGGCGTACGAGGAGGTCTGGACCCGGTTCCTGAGCGCCCTCGACCCGCTCGTGGCGGCCGGCAAGCTCGGCGCGATCCTGTTCCAGTTCCCGCCCTGGTTCACCATCAAGCGGGCCAACAAGGAATACCTCAAGGAGATCCGTAGCCGGTGCAGTCCGCTGCGGGTGGCGGTCGAGCTGCGCAACGCCACCTGGTTCGACGGGGACAACGGCGCGGAGACGTTGGACTTCCTGCGCCGCCACGACCTGCCGTACGTCGTGGTCGACATGCCGCAGGGGCACCGGTCGTCGGTGCCGCCAATCGTGGCCGCGACGTCGGACCTGGCCGTCGTCCGCTTCCACGGGCATAGCGACAAGTGGGATAGCAAAGACATCTACGAGCGCTTCGGGTACGAGTACAGCACGCGTGAACTGAAGGGGTGGGCGCCGAAGCTTCGCGAGCTTGCCGATGAGACCGACCGGACCCACGTACTAATGAACAACTGCTACTCCGACTACGCCCAGCGCAACGCGGGCACGCTCGTCGACCTGCTGACGGACTGACCGCTTTTGTCCGTGGCCGCATGGAGTGGACAAAGCTGTAACACTCCATTGACACATCCGACTTGATCGATAATGGTCCTTTCTTGTACCTCCGACGAAAGGACTGCCGCGATGGTTCAAGCCCTGGGTCGCCTCGCCGACCGCGTCATGACGCGTCTCGCCCCCACCACGGAAGCGGACGCGGGATGTACCTACCAGTGGGAGATCTGTTACTGCAGCCGCGGCATCATGTACCGCCGCAAGTGCATGTACGGCTGCTCCGGCGTGCCGAACCACTGCTACTCCTGCACCGCCAGCGGCACCTGCTGACGCGGACGGGAGCATCGGGCCGCCGAGCGCGCGGGTGGCGCCAGGCCACCGGTGCGCCGGCGGCCCACCGCACCAGCCCTGCGCCGCCGCACGCGCACGGGTCACACACTGTCGGGCGCGGCCAGAAGACGACCTCTGAGCCGCCAACGAAAGGATTGCCGCGATGGTTCAAGCCCTGGGTCGCCTCGCCGACCGGGTCATGACGCGCCTCGCCCCCACCACCCAGGCGGACGCCGGATGCAGCTACCAGTGGGAAACCTGCTACTGCAAGAGCCACATGACGTACCGCCGCAAGTGCATGTACGGGTGCCCCGGCGTGCCGAACCACTGCTACAGCTGCAGCGCCACGGGGTCTTACTGCTGATGCCGGCCGGCCCGCAGACGGGCGGTCGGTCCCGGTAGTGTCGGCCACCCGGCCGTAGCGCCGGCCATGGTGAGCGCGGGGAAGTAGTGGCCCGGCCCGCTCGTCCGGCCCCGGGCGGCACCGCTGCAGTCCCGGCCGGCGCGGCTGCGGTCCGGGCCGGCGCGGCCGTGCCGTGCGTGGGCCGAGCCACCTTCCCGTGCGGTCCAGCACGGATTCTGATGCCTGGGAGGAACATCGTGTCACTGTTCGGGGCACCCGCGGTGCCAGCCACGAATCCGGCGGCCAGCCCATGGTAAACGCGCTGTTCGTCGCTGTCGTGCTGCTCACCTTGCTCACCCTGTTCAACCTCGTACTGGTGCTCGGCCTGGTGCGCCGCCTGCGCTCGCACGAGGAACGCCTGACCGGGCTGGCCGAACCACCGGCCGTGACGTCGGTCAAGCCCGGCCAGCAGGTGGGTGACTTCACCGTCTCCACCGTGGACGGCGAGGTCGTCAAGCGCGGGTCCCTGCGTGGGCCCACCCTCGTCGGGTTCTTCTCGCCCAACTGCTCGGCCTGTCACGAACGGCTCGGCGACTTCGTCTCCGTCGCCGCGCGGCATCCCGGTGATGTCCTGTCCGTCGTCGTGAACGACGGCGGCGACACCGCGCCGGTCGTCGCCGCCCTGTCCGCGACGAATGTCGTGGTCGAGGATCCGGAAGGGCCGCTGGGCAGCGCGTTCGGGGTGCACGGCTATCCGGCCTTCATCATTCTCACCGGTGACGGTGTGGTCGAATCGGTCGGCTACCAGGTGCCCGTCCCGGCGTGACCGGCGCCCTTGCCGGCGCGGCCGCCGCGGCCGTGGCCGTGTCACTGGTCGCGGTGTCGCTCGTGCGGCGGCGCTGGACCACGGTACGCGTCCGGGGCGGCAGCATGGCCCCCACGCTGCGCGACGGCGATCTCGTCCTGGCCCGGCGTCGCGGTGCCGCGTCGCCGCGACGTCACGACATGGTGGTCCTGCGCCGGCCCGCCGGCGCTACCGTCCCGGCCGGCGCGGGGGCCGTGCCCGACGGTGCGGTGGCGGTGCCCGAC
>JAEZGP010000480.1 GCA_023437285.1 Actinomycetes bacterium
AACACGGGCTGTCTCAACTCAGCCTGACAGGTAGGGGGTTCGCCGCCGCGATCGGGTACCGCCGCGGCGGCCGTGACCCGAACGCGACCGCCATCCTCAGCCGCCTGCGTAACCTGATCACTGTGGAGCCTCCGGTGGCCGACCACGCCAGCACCCTGCCGCTCGAGGCCGGCCTGGCTTTCCTCGGCTTCCAGACCCGATCACTGTTTGGGTGGTTCGATACCTGGCGCCGGCAGTTCGGCGACCTAGCCCGCGCGTCGGCGCTATCGGATCTGACCAGCACCATCTTCGGGCCGGCGCACCTGGTCGTTCTCGGCGCCGATGACCTGCTGGCCTACTTCGCCAATGGTCAGATCGACCGTCTGGAACGCGGCCGCGCCCGCCTGATGCAGGTCGTCAACGGCGAAGCCGGTGCCGAGGACGTCGACGCCCGCTGGGTCGCCTACC
The DNA here is from genome assembly GCA_023437285.1 of Actinomycetes bacterium. GTDB lineage: Bacteria > Actinomycetota > Actinomycetes > Mycobacteriales > Micromonosporaceae > Luedemannella. Next base: position 448 of record JAEZGP010000480.1, read on the forward strand.
ACCTCGTGGCCCTGGCCACCGAAGCGCAGCAAGGTTCGCTGTGGAACCCGACGGTGATCCCGCCGTCGGTGCCGCGGCTGGTGAAACAGGCGTTTACCGTCGGCACACCCGCGGTCCTCACCCTCTGGGAGCCACAACGCGATCTGCTCACCGGCTCCCGGTCACCGTTCGGTGCCGATGTGCGGCGGATGGTGCTTGCTGTGCCCACCAGCGGCGGCAAGACCCTTCTTGCGCAGCTACTGGCAGTCGAGCAACTCGACCGCACCGACCGGGCCGTCTGCTACGTCGCCCCGACCCGCAGCCTGTGCCGGGAAGTCCGGCGAGCGATGAGCGGCCGAGTCCGAATCCTGCAGAAAGAGGCCGGGTCCGAACAGCCCGACTTCCCGCCGTCGAGCTGGTCAATATTCTCCCAGCTAGATACTCCTGATTCGGGCCCGCCACCGGACGTCGAGGTGATGACCCAGGAGCGGCTGGCCAACATGCTGCGCCACGACGCGCAGGCAGTCCTCGATCGTTTCGGGATGTTCATCTTCGACGAGGCCCAGCACATCAAGGAAGCCGGCCGCGGCTTCGTCCTGGAATCCACCATCGCGATGCTGGACTACCTGACACATAACACCGACCACCGCATCGTGCTGATATCCGCAGCGATGGGCAACGCTGGGGCGATCGCCCAGTGGATCCACGCTGGCGGCGAGCCCTTGCTGCACGAGTCGGCATGGCGTGGACCGCGCCGCCTGCATGCGGTATTCACCACCGACGCAAAGTTCGACACGACCACTGTCGAAACAATCAAGATCACTCGCAACACGAAGTGGCCCTATCGGCACATCACCGAGATCGGCGGCCTTGTGCGGCTGCGCCTGGCGGACGGCTCCACCAGTCATCTGACCACACAGGGCGACACCGGCTGGCGCTTGGTTCGCAAAGCCAAGAGCGCCAACAGCTTCCCCAAGGAAGTCGAGGTGGACTCCACCAAATCCACCCGCCATTACAAGATCGCAAGTGACATGATTTCGATGCTTGGCCATGCTGGCTCGGTACTCGTCGTCGCGAGCACTCGAAAGCAGGCGCAGCAGCTCGCCTCCAGCCTCGCCGAAGCAGGAGAGGTAAATGCCGCCCTGGCACCCCTTGTCGACTTCGTCCAAGGACAGCTCGGCACCGCCCATCCGCTGGTGGGCACCCTTCGATACGGAGTCGGTTTCCACCACGCCGGCCTGCCGACCGAGGTCCAGGAGGCACTCGAGCAAGCCGTCCGTGACGACGTCCTGCCCTATCTGACCTGCACCTCTACGCTCACCGATGGAATCAATCTCCCCGTGCGTACCGTGGTGATCTACGACCAGACTTACGAAGGTCAGCCCGAAGATGCCCGATTGCAGGGAGCCCGGCTCGTCAACGCCGTCGGCCGCGCCGGGCGGGCCGGCAAAGAAACCGAAGGCTGGATCGTCCTGACCCGCGCCGCCAAACCGAGCGACAACGACTTCACCGATCTTGATCCAGACCAGGAAACCCTCGCCGTCACCTCTTCCCTGATTACCGAAGAGGCACTGGTAGGTATGGGCGCCCTCGAAGCACATCTGACCACCGACGCCGACGCCCTCTTCGGCGAAACGGCCCGCGCAGCCACCGACTTCGTCAGCTTCGTCTGGCTCATGCTCGCCACGGAGGAGGACTTCGGCAACGAGCCCGACGACGTTGACATCACCGCAATCGTCGACTCCACCCTAGCTGCGGGACAGTCGCCAGCCGCCCGCGCCATCTGTTTGCGCATCGCCCGAGAGGTGCAGACCGAGTACTCACGCAGCGAACCCTCGGCTCGGCGCCGCTGGCCGCGCACCGGCACCAGCATCGGATCAGCTCGAGATATCGACCTCCTCGCCCGCGACATCGCCGCCACGATCATCCGCCGAGCCGACCAAGGACACATCGACGACGTCACCGACCCGCACTACCTGTTCACCTTCCCTCAAACGCTGCGCACCCTCCTGAGCCTCACCGAGGCACCGGACTGGGAGTTCAAGGTCAGCCCGCAAGGCACGACCATCCCCGTCGGCCCCGCGGATGTCCTGCGTGGCTGGCTCGGCGGACAGTCGCTCGCCGACCTCGCGCAGACCCACCTCGCCGCAGCGACTGCGCCCGCATGGCGAATCGAGCAGATGGTGGACATTGTCACCAGTCACTTCGAGCACTTCCTGTCGTGGACCACCGGAGCGCTCGTTGAACTAGTCAACGTCCACCTGTCCAATGCCGACATCGACGACCGCCTGTGCCCAGATCTAAGTGGCTACATCCGCTACGGCGTCGACAACATCAGCGCCCTGATCCTGATGACCTCAGGCATCCGTTCGCGTCGCCTCGCCCACGAAATTACCGCCGACCTGCCCGACGGCTTCGAGCCCAGCCAGGAGAACCTGCGCTACTGGCTAGCGGGAATGGACATCGGTGATTGGCGCAGCCGCTACGGCGCGACCGCGTCGGAGGTCTTGGACCTGCTCGACTTCACCCGCCTTCGACGGCGAAGCCTCCTCAAGAGCCTGCTCGAGAACGGCGCCGTCGACGTCGAGCTCCGCGGCGCCGGCCGCGACACCCCGCTGCGCAAACTCGCGCTGCGGCCACAGCCGGACGCACCGGCCCCTGCCCCACTTGGGCTATTTACCGGAAGTCATCACATCGGCACGATCGCCAGCCAGGACCACGCGGACGTGGTGTCCATCCTGGATACTGGGCTGCCCTTTGACCTGAACCTCGACACCGACCATGACCCGCCCGTCCTGACGATCTCATTGTCCCTGGGCAACATGGAGTAGCCCGCCCTGCTCACGGCAAGCGGTCGACCCCCTAGGTCGGCCCTTGCCCTTGACGCTCTCACCTCGGGAGTCGTGGGCGGGGAGGCCCGGCCCCTACCTGTCAGGCTGAGTTGAGACAGCCCGTGTT
>JAEZGP010000486.1 GCA_023437285.1 Actinomycetes bacterium
CGCCTGCCCCGACCGGCGCGGCCAACGGCAAGCCCCGCCCCGGCGGCCGCGTCATGCCGTCCCAGAACGGCCGCCGCACGGCTTCCGCCAGCAGCCGCTGATCTTCCACCCCGGCCCCGACATTCCCGCGCTGCCGGCGCCGGTGCCACACGCGCCGGTGCCGGCCCCGCCGCCAACGCGCGCATATGACGGCTAGCACTTCGCCAACCGCCATATGCGCACATTCGGCGAGGCCTAGCCGGCCTCCACCTGCCGAATGTGCACATACGGCGAGCGAGACGCGCGACCAACCGCCGAATGCGCACATACGGCGAGGCGGGACGCGCTACCAACCGCCGAATGCGCACATACGGCGAGCCGGGAGCGTCGGGCTCACCGTATGTGCACATATGGCGGACCCAGAGGTGTCCCGGGCCGCCGTATGTGCACAAAGACGAAGGCAGGCGCGACCCGGGCCGCCATATGCGCACAAAAGGCGGAGGCAGGCCCGACCGAGGCCGCCATATGCGCACAAAAGGCGGGGGCAGGCCCGACCCAGGACGCCATATGCGCACTAAAGGGCGGAGATGAGAGTGGCCCGGGCCGCCGTATGTGCGCATATGGAGAGGCTCGGGAGTCGGCCGAGGGGTGACCTGGCCGGGAGGGGCCTCGGGGCGATATTTGGGGTGGCGGCCGGGTCCGGGTACCCGGCAAGGCAGGGCCGGGCGAAGCCGGAGGTCAAATTACACGCGACGCGGCCCAGACGGGCTCCCACCGGGGAGGCGTCCGGGCCGCGACGGAGGTAACGGGTTACTTGGCGACCGGGTCCGGGCCGCCGCGCTCGCGCATGATCTGGCGCATCTCCTCGCCGTCGAGGGTGCGGCGCTCGTGGTCGGCCTCGACCAGTTGGTACACGGCCTTCTGCACGGCGACCACCTTTGGGATGTCCCTGAGCACCGACTGGCCGCGCTCGCCGGCCGACTCGACCGTGAGGGTGCCGCAGCCGAGGATGCGCTCCAGCAGGCTCTGCTTGGAGGCCACGTCGTTGACGCGGGCGAGCGGGATGTCGCGCTGCTCGCGGGAGAAGACGCCCTCGCGGAGCAGGACGCGCTCGTTGGTGAAGACGAAGTGGGTGCTGCGCCAGACGATGAAGGGCGCCACGGCGAGCCAGATGAACAACGCGAAGGCCACCGCACCGATGGCGAGAAGCGCGATGCTGGACGCGCCGCCGTCCGGCAGGAACACCGACGCGAGCGCCACGGCCGCGATGAGCAGCACTGTCCAGAACACGGGAAGGATGATGGCCTTCCAGTGCGGGTGCAGGTGCAACACGACGTTCTCGTCGTCCGTGAGGGAATCTTCAGGGAAAGCCACACCAACCTCCATGTGAGGGATCGGCGCTGACCTTAGCGGTTATGCGGCGCAACGGCCCTCATCTGTCCAGTCGACGTCAGCGTACGTGCCGGACGTCGCCGGCGGCGACGACGTGCCGGTCGCCGCCGGCACCGATCACGACGAGCCGTCCGTCGAGGTCCACATCGGTGGCCCGGCCGGCGACGGTGGAGCCGTCGGGCATGCTGACGCGCACGTTCGCGCCGACGGTGACGCAGCCGTCCAGGTATGCCTGACGGACACCGCTGGCGACCGGGTCGCCGTCCGCGTCGGCCCATCGGGCGTACCAGGTGGCGACGGCGCGCAGCACGGCGCGCAGCAGCGGGTCACGGTCGGTGCACAGGGCGCCGGCGAGGGCCAGGGAGACGGCCGGCAGGGCGCCGAGTTCGCCGGGCGGGGGCAGTTCGTCGACGCGCTGGTGCACGTTGAGGCCGATGCCGAGGACGACGGCGCCGCCGGGTACGACCTCGGCGAGCAGGCCGGCGCACTTGCCGTACCCGGGGCCGACGAGGTCGGGGGCGGTGGCCGACCGGACGAGCAGGTCGTTGGGCCACTTGAGGACGGCGTCGACGACGCCGACGCGGCCGCCCGCCTCGGCGAGGGCGCCCCCGGCGAGCAGTGGCAGCCAGCCCCACCGGGCCGGCGGGACCGTGGGGCGCAGGAGCACGCTCACGGCCAGGCCGGCGCGTGGGGGCGAGACCCAACTGCGGCCGAGCCGCCCCCGCCCGGCGTCCTGCTGCTCGGCGACGATGACCAGACCCTCGGGTGCGCCGCCGCGCGCGGACGAGGCCACGTCGGCGTTGGTGGAGCCGGTTCGCGCGACGACCCGCACGTCGGTCCAGAGGTGGCCGCCGAGCAACGCCCGGCGCAGTGCCGCCTCCTTCAGCGGAGGGCGGTCAAGATCAGTGTACGGGGAGTCGGCCACCCCAATATGCTGCCTGACTACGATCGCAGGCGTGACAGCCGAGCAAAACACGATCGACATCCACACCACCGCCGGCAAGATCGCTGATCTTGCGCAGCGGTCCGCCGAGGCGGTGCACGCCGGCTCCGAGCGGGCGGTGGCCAAGCAACATGCCCGGGGCAAGAAGACCGCCCGGGAGCGCATCGAACTTCTGGTCGACCCGGGCTCCTTCGTCGAACTCGACGAACTGGCCCGCCACCGGTCGACCAGCTTCGGGCTCGACAAGGTCCGACCCTACGGCGACGGTGTGATCACCGGGTACGGCACGGTCGACGGCCGCCAGGTTTGCGTCTTCGCGCAGGACTTCACGGTCTTCGGCGGGTCGCTGGGCGAGGTCTTCGGCGAGAAGATCGTCAAGATCATGGACCTCGCCATGAAGATCGGCTGCCCGCTGATCGGCATCAACGACTCCGGCGGGGCCCGCATCCAGGAGGGCGTGGTCAGCCTCGGTCGGTACGGGGAGATCTTCTTCCGCAACGTCCGGGCGTCCGGGGTCATCCCGCAGATCTCGTTGATCATGGGACCGTGCGCGGGCGGGGCCGTCTACTCCCCCGCGATCACCGACTTCACCGTCATGGTCGACCAGACCAGCCACATGTTCATCACCGGCCCAGATGTGATCAAGACCGTGACCGGCGAAGACGTCGGCTTCGAGGACCTTGGCGGCGCGCGCACCCACAACCAGCGCAGCGGCAACGCGC
>JAEZGP010000518.1 GCA_023437285.1 Actinomycetes bacterium
GCCCTGCCGCCGATGAGTGTCAGGCCGACGTACGGGTCCATTGCTGGTTGGTGCCGCTGCCGCACGTGTACTGGGTGATGTCGGCGCTGTCGGCCGTGTTGGCGCCGACCACGTCCAGGCACTTTCCGCTGTGCCGCGCGACCAGTTGGAAGTAGCTGCCGATCGCCCGCCACTGCCACTGCTGGTTGGTGCCGCTGCCGCACGTGTACTGGATGATGTTGGCGTTGTCGGCCGTCGAGCCGGAGGCAACGTCGAGGCACTTGCCGCTGTTCTGGTTGACGATGCGGACATAGCCGCCGCCGGCGTCCTGGAACTCCCACTTCTGGTTGCCGCCGCCGTTCCAGCCGTACTGCTTGACCTCGGCGTTGTTGGCCGTGGAGTTGCCGACGACGTCCACCACCTTGCCGCTGTGCCGCGCGGTAATGCGGTAGTACGGCGGGGAGGCGCCGGTGATCGTGCCGGCGTCGACGTCGATGGTGATCGACGCGTACCAGCTCAGGCTCATGCTCGTACTCGTCGGGAACGTGATCGGCAGCCAGACGTACTGGGAGTCGTTGACCGGGCCGCCCCAGGCGCCGGCCCAGCGGTCACCCATGTAGAGGTAGCTCGTCGTGGAGGTGCCCTGGATGGGCAGCACGTACGTCGACTGGGAGCGGAACGTCGTCGAGTCGCCGACGTTCGTCATGGCGCTCCACGGGCCCGAGATGCTCGGCGCGGTGGCGTACATGGCCTGGTTCGGGCTCCAGCCCGTCAACCCCGACGTGAGCATGAAGTACGTGCTGCCGCGCTTGAACAGGGCCGGCGCCTCCCGGCCGGCGTCGTTCCAGAAGTTGCCGACCAGCGACGCGACGTTGAGATAGTCCGACGTCAGCCGGTAGATGTGCAGGTCTCGGTTCTCGTCCGCGGCCGAGATCATGTACGCGGTGCCGTTGTCGTTGTAGAGCGTGATGTCGCGGGACATGTTGCCGAGCGGCCGGAAACTCCCGTGGTACGTGTAGTTGCCGTCCACGGTCGCCGACGAGGCGACCGCCGCGCGCGCCTCCCCGTAGTCCGAGCCGTTCTCCTTGTGCATCCACATCACGTACCGGCCGGTGGCCGCGTTGTAGATGACCTTGGGTCGTTCGATGTTGGCGATCTGGAGCTCGCTGGCGGACGACTGGGTCAGCACGTTGTTGCGGAACTCCCAGTCGCGCAGGTTGGTCGACCGGTAGACGGACACCGCGCGGAACGTACTGTTGGGGTTGCGGTTCTCGCCGAACCAGTAGTAGTAGTCGCCCACCTTGAGCACCCCGCCGCCGTGGGCGTGCACGGGGTTGCCGGACGTGTCGGGGAACTGGGTGCCGTTGGTGATGGTCACCGCCGCGGCCTGTACGGGAGCCACGAAGGCCACGGCGACGAGCGTCGCTCCCACGGCAACGACGAGCGACAGGCTCAGCGACAGCAGCCGTCGGTTCGGTCTCACGGGCCGTCCTTCCGTCAAGCGACAATGTTCGATGCGTTATGCGTAACACATCGGTAACGGAAGCGGAATGTGTTGGCAGTGTTTCGGCACGTTCGACCAAAAGCGTTAATGACCGAGGCTGTCGCGGGTCCGTGTCGGAACCAGAGGCAAATTCGGGTGACCGCCACGGTCCAGTTGGCACCGGGATGAGCGCTCCCTCAGGGAGTCGGATCACGGAGGAGAACCCGCGCCATGGGCTCCGAACGCCGCCGTTGCCGACGCCGCCGCGCGTTGCTAGCATTGCTAGCGCGGAGGTGATCGACGTGGCGACGCTCATGATCAGGGACTTGGATGAGGCGGTCAAGGCCCGTTTGCGGGTGCGCGCGGCCCTCAACGGTCGGTCGATGGAAGCCGAGGCGCGGGCGATCCTCGGGGCGGCCGTGGCCGAGACCGCCGCCCGTCGCGGGTTGGGTAGCCGTATCCGCGGACGCTTCGCCGACGTCGATGACGTTGAGGTCGTGCTGCCGCCCCGCACGGAGGCGCCACGGGCGGCGGATTTTGCCGCATGATTGTGCTCGACACGAACGTCCTTTCGGAACTGATGCGCCCGCTTGGCGATCCTCGCGTCCTGGCGTGGGTCGATGAGCAGGAGGCCGGGGACGTCTACCTCACGGCGGTCACGACGGCGGAACTCCGTTACGGGGTTTGGCGGCTACCGGACGGCCGGCGGAAGTCCGACCTTTTCCTGCGCGTGCAACGCACCGTGGCAGAGGAGTTCGCTGGCCGCGTCCTGCCCTTCGATGACGACGCTTCTGCTCAGTATGCCGACATCGTGGTCGGCCGAGAGCAGCGTGGCTTGGCTATCAGCATGGCGGACGCCCAGATCGCAGCGATCTGTCGCTGCCACACCGCCAGTCTCGCCACGCGCAACACCAAGGACTTTGCTCATACGGGCATCGACGTTATCGACCCGTGGCAGGTTGACGTGGCGCGCTGACGCAGGCTCGGGCCGGCCCAGGCTCATGCTCGACCAGATCCGCTCCGGCGCACTCGCCGAACGAGTCCCGACACGCCGCCATCCTCAGCCGGCATCGGCCACCCGTCAACCCGAGCGGCGCTGATCTACCAACATGCAACTCGGGACCGTGACCAGGCTATCGCGGCGGCCCTGGACGTCCTGATCGAAGAGGCTCGGAAGTCGACGCTGCGTACCCTCGGCGAGACTTGAACTCGCGACCTCCGGTTTCGTAGACCGGCGCTCTATCCAGCTGAGCTACAAGGGCCTGGTGTGAGGACCGTGGGGGGGGGCGCGCCCGGGGGGCGGGGCACGTGGCGGGGTGCGGGCCGCCGTGAACAAGGTGCTGCGCGAGGGATTCGAACCCCCACTGGACCGATCTTGAATCGGCTGCCTCTTCCGTTGGGCTACCGCAGCGATCGGTTCACTCGATCTCGTAGACCGTATGGGACTCGAACCCATGATCTCCTCGTTGAGAGCGAGGTGAGCATTCCAGCTGCTCCGACGGTCCATAGTGGTCGCCGGCAATGGGCCGCCGGGACCTGCTGCTATCCGCTGTGGAGTTGACAAGGATCGGCACCCCGGGCGGACCGGGGTTGGCGCACGGGCGACAGGACTCGAACCTGCAACATCTGGTTTTGGAGACCAGCGCTCTTCCTGTTGAGCTACGCCCATGGGAGGGAAGGGAAAGAGAAACGCCGCCGACCCGGTTCGGGCGGGCGGCGCGCGGATCGCCAGCGGGAATCCGCTAGCCGCGCCACCGTTGCACGGTTTCAACCTCGACCGGACTTTCGGGCTCGCCGGCAGGGGTCGTGGCGACCTCGCCGCGCGACGTGCGTCGCTGCGCCGTGGATGAGGCATGCCACAACATGTCGGTCTCCCGCTTCCGGCTCGGTCGGTCTTCGGTGCTGACGTCAAAGGTAGGTCCCACCGGCCATCCGCTCAATCGAATAACCCGGTGAGTACGGTGTGCTGCGTGCGTGAGTCGGCTGACCTGATCAATGGGACGTGGCGGCTGGTCCGTGGCGACGAGGTGCTTGGCGAGATCGTCATCACGGACGCGGACTTTCCATGGCTGTCCGGGAGCTTCGCGGCACGTCCCGGATTCGCCGAGGTCGCGCCGCTGTTCGCCGAGGAGCTGGCGCTGTCGGCGGCGCTCGAGGACGACGACAACCCGACCGCCATGCAGGCGTGGGAGTCGGCGTACGACCGTATCGTCACAACGATGAGTCTCGTTTCCCCGACCGGCCCCGTGGCAGAGTTCCTCCTGCATATCGAGGGTGCCGAGGCGTGGTTCCGGTGGAGCGACGAGCCTTTCGACGGCTGACTCCACAGGCTGTGGATAGAACATGTGTACAGTCAGGGGTCCACACTCGGCGGCGCCTCGGCGGGTCAGTGCGACGAAGGTCGCTGAAGGCGAGGCGCTACCGGTCCGCGTAGTGATACCGGCAGGACAGAATCTCCAGTTCGCCGCTGGCGTCTATCACCCGGTACACGAGCCGATGCTCCTCGTTGATTCGCCGGGAAGCCCATCCGGACAGGTCGCCCCTGAGGAGTTCAGGTTTGCCGATGCCCCCATCCTCGCCACGCTGGATATCCCTGAGGAGCGTGTTGATCCGCCGCAGGATCTTCCGGTCGACCGTTTGCCAATCGACATACTCGTCCCAAGCACTCGGGTGCCAGACGAGTTTCACGTGGCGGCCTCGGCGTCGGGTTCGACCAGTTCGTGCACGACGCCGCCTCCCGCCTCCATCTCGGTGATCCGGCGACGCAGCTCACGACCGTTGGCTCCCCGGGACAGGTACTCCGTCTCTCGCCATGCGTCGTAGTCGCTTTTGAGCATGACGACCAGCGGCTCGTGTCCGCTGCGAGTGACGACGAGGTCCTCGGCGTCGTTCTCGATACTGTCGAACACGTTCGCGAGGTTGGCGCGCAGGTCGGACGCGGTGATGACCTTCATGACTCCTCCTGAACGTTGTACGTTATAGCGTACAACAGACCCGTTCCGGACGCCACGTGCTGGCCTTGCGCGATGCCGCCCGGCCGAGCAGTCCGTCGCCTCGCTCGGATAGAACGTGTGTACAAACGCGCCGGGAGGTCTACACATTCACGTGTTGATCTTCGAACGTCTGCATGATGTCCACCTGGTGATCCACCGTCGGTCTAGTTGATGTTGGTTCGGCCTGGGTCCTGGCTTGAGTTGGCCCGCCTGAGCCGCATTCTCGTCCGAAGGACCATGTCCTCGTAGCGCAGGCTTCCACGATTATCGTCGGATGAGCGCCCGGCCGATTCACATGCTTGATGTCCTGCGGTACGCGCAGGGGGCGAGCCGCCTTGATGTCGAGCTGGACGGCTACCTGAACTACCACTTTCTGACCTCGCCTCACGGGGTGGAGGCGCCACGCCTGATGCTCGAAGCGGGCATCAACCCCGCAGCAACGGTTGCCGCGCCAGATAGATCCCGGCGGCCCGTTATCAACATCCGGTCGAGCCCGTGGAAGGCCGGGCACGTGACGAACCCGTGGCACGACGAGTTCGACCTGGACCACGGGCACGTGCGTTACTACGGGGACCACAAGCCCACGACGCTCGGTCTGCCCGGTGTGACCGCCGGGAACCGTGCGCTCCTCGAGGCCTGGACGCTGCACGCGGCGACCAC